>JBBSRE010000181.1:0-6139 GCA_038243365.1 Burkholderiales bacterium
ATGCGCGAGCGGCGCATCGCCTTCAGTTTCGGTGTGACCTATGACACCACGCCGGAGCAGCTTGAGCAGATTCCCGGCATCCTTCAACGCATCATCGATGCGCAGGAGAAAGCCCGTTTTGATCGAGGCCATTTCAAAGGCTTCGGCGACTCCAGCCTTGATTTTGAGGTCGTCTACTGGATGACGGTGCCCGATTACGGCGCCTACATGGATGTGCAGCATGCCGTGAACTTGGCCATGATGCGTGAGTTCGCCACGCTTGGCGCCGAGTTCGCATTCCCCACCCGCACGCTGGTGTGGGGCGGCAGCGGGACAGTTCCCGTCTCTATCGAGGGCGGTGAAAAGGGCGGCGACGGCGACGGCGACGGCAACAGCGACCGCAACGGCGACGGCGACGGCAGCGGCGACCGTCCGGACCATGCGTCGGCGCCATCGGCTGGCCCAAGCGATTCGAATTCCGGCCGTTCCCCGGCGGTCACCGGCGTGCCTTTGTCGCCCGCGAATCTGGGGCGCTGACGAACCCCGCCGCAAGCCTGCCTTTGTCGAAAGGCAAGGCTGCGGCGCTCTTGGCAGGGAACCAGCTGCTGGCTGGCGCCCCGTCAGGTGACACTGGCCGCCGCCGGCCAGCTTCACCCCTCTCACTCTGCTGACGCAGAGCTCCTCGTGGCCCGGCGCACTGCGCTGCCACTTGTCTCCCAACCCGGTCACGGCGCGGCGCGCCTGCGGTCAAGCCCGCGGACCTGCGAACCACATGGCGCATGGCGCTGTGTTCGGTACGCACCTTCTTAGGAAACACCATGCACCAAACCATCCTCGCCACCGATCTCGATGGCACTTTTCTGGGCGGCACGGCCGAAGAACGTGCGTCGCTTTACGACTGGATCAATGCGCGTCGCGACGAGATCGTGCTGATCTACGTCACCGGCCGCAGCCTGACCACCATGCGCGACGTGTTGGATGATTTGCCGCTGCAGCCCGACCACATCATTTCCGACGTGGGAACTGCTGTCTACGCCGGCGCCAAGCGCGAGCCGCTCGCTGCGCTGGAACCTTGGCTGGATGCTGGCTGGCCTGTCCACAAACTGCCGGCGGTGCGCGAAATGCTGGCACGCCACCCGCATCTGACGGAGCAGCCCGTGGTGGAAGGCCGGCGCATGTCGTACTTCTACTCCGACCTTGTGCTGGCCCAGGCTGCGCAGGCCGAGCTCGAAGCGCAGGGCTATGACGTTCTGCTGTCGGCCGAGCAGTATTTCGACGTGCTACCGCGCGGCGTGCAGAAAGGCCCCACGCTTTTGCGTGCGCTGGATGCGCTCGGCCTTCCGCACGAGCGCACTTTGGTAGCGGGCGACACGCTGAACGATTTATCTCTTTTCCAGACCGGGCTGCAGGGCGTCATCGTGGCCAATCGCGAACCCTTGCTGGCCGAGGCCGCCAAAGATCGGCCCAACGTGCACTGGAGCACGAAAAACGGCGCGGCAGGCGTGTTGGATGCACTGCACCGCATCCACTGACCCCGCCATCCGTCAGTCCCTTCACATCCGGATTACATCCACCACACAGAGCGCGCATACGCCCACTGCGGCCTCCACAGGAGTTCCATGACCAATACCAACAACAACACCAACAACACGAACGCCATTCACGGCGCCATCAACTCCAACGACATCACCACCACACGTGGCCTCAAGAACGAACTGGTGGTGGTGTACCACCGCCAGCCGTATGAAGAGGTGATGGAAGACGGCCAGCTCCAGCTGCGGGAGCCTCGCAGCCCCAACGGCATCATTCCTGCCATCAAGGGTTTTTTCAGCCACGTCGACAAGGCCGTCTGGGTGGCCTGGAAAAAAAAGGCTCCGGCCAACAGGCCACAGGATTTCGAGCGCCGCATCACGGTGAGCGACAGCTTTGGCGACTACGACGTGGTTCGCCTGCCGCTGGAAGCCAGCAAGATCCACCAGTTCTATCACGTGACGTCCAAGGAGGCGCTGTGGCCAGTGATCCATTCCTTCCCTTGGTTGTATTCCACCGAAAACATTCAGTGGTCTGATTTTCGCGACGTGAATCGCCGCTTTGCTGAAGCCGCCTGTCAAGAGGCCGAGCACGGCGCCGTGGTCTGGGTGCATGACTACAACCTGTGGCTGGTGCCTGGCTTTGTGCGCGAGATGCGGCCAGATCTGAAGATCGCGTTTTTCCACCACACCCAGTTTCCCTCGCCGGATGTGTTCAACATCCTGCCCTGGCGCGACGAAATCATCGACAGCCTGCTGTCCTGCGACCTGGTGGGATTTCACGTGCCACGTTTTGCGCAGAATTTTTGCTCGGTGGTCGAGAGCCTGCGCGAAGGCGTGGTGCGGCATGACGCGCCCGTCAGCCTGCCCATTACGACCCGGGCCTGCGCGCTGTCGGAGCCTCGTGTGGCGGTGCAGCTCGACGTGGAGGGCCGCAGCATCGTGATTGACACCTGCCCGATCGGCACCGCTCCCGCCATCATTGCCAAAACAGTCAATTCTCCTGAAGGCAAGGACCGAACCGAGCGCATCCGCCGCGACATGAACACCGAAACGTTGATTGTCTCGGTCAGCCGGGTGGACTACGCCAAGGGCGGCCGCCAGCAGCTCGAAGCTTTCGAGCGCTTGCTCGTGCGCCGGCCCGATTTGCACGGCCGCATCAAGCTGCTGCTGGTAACCGTCGCTGCTGCCGAAGGCATGGAGGTGTATCGCGCCGAGCAGCAGAAGATCGAGCAACTGGTCGGTCGCATCAACGGTCATTTCGGCAGCCTGCACTGGTTGCCGATCCACCTCTCAACCACGCCGCTTGCGTTTGAGGAGGTGGTGTGTGCCTACCGCGCCGCTGACGTCGCCTGGATCACGCCGCTGCGTGATGGCCTGAACCTGGTGGCCAAGGAATTCATTGCGGCCAAGCAGGGCGAGCCTGGCGTGCTGGTGCTGTCGGAATTTTCGGGTGCTGCCATGGAGCTGGAGGACGCCATTCTGGTGAATCCCTTCAGCCGCAACTCGCTCGACGCGACGCTGGACGAAGCGCTTGCCATGAGCGAGCCGGAAAAGCGCCTGCGCATGGGCCGCATGCTGACGCAGGTACAGCGCTACGACATCGGCTACTGGACCCGCCATGTGCTGGCGCAGTTCGCCAAGTTGACCGATGCACCGGTGCAGCCCGTGCGGCCAGGGCCGAAACTGTTGAAGGAGCACGACGCCGAGACCGAGGCCGAGACGGCATGACGGACTGGAGCAGCGACTCTTGCATCCACGCAGCATGAAAAAAGGGACCCGAGGGTCCCTTTTTGCTGAGTTTCAGAATCGATGCGTCTGCGCGCGCAGCCAACCTTGGCCTGACTTGACTGTTACACCACGCCTTGCGCCAGCATGGCGTCGGCCACCTTGACGAAGCCTGCCACGTTGGCGCCGTCGATGTAACTCACGCTGCCATCAGGACGGGTGCCGTGCTGAACGCAAGCGGCGTGGATGCCGCGCATGATTTCCAACAGGCGAGCATCCACTTCTTCGGCCGTCCAGTTCAAGCGCATCGCGTTTTGGCTCATCTCCAGGCCCGATGTCGCCACGCCACCGGCGTTGCTGGCTTTGCCGGGCGCATACAGCACGCCTGCAGCTTCGAAAGCCTTGGCCGCCTCGATGGTGGATGGCATGTTGGCACCTTCCGCCACACAGATCACGCCGTTGCGCACCAGCGTGGCCGCGTCGCCGGCGTCCAACTCGTTCTGGGTGGCGCAGGGCAGCGCCACGTCCACCGGCACATGCCAAGGACGCACGCCAGCTTCGAAGCGGGTGCCTGTGCGCTCGGCGTAGTCGCTCACGCGGCCGTATTCCTCGTTTTTCACCTTCATCAGCATGGAGAGTTTTTCGGTGTCGAAACCGTCTTCATCGATGACGGTGCCGCTCGAATCCGAGACCGTCACCACGGTGGCGCCGAGTGCCATGGCCTTGTCGATGGCGTACTGCGCCACGTTGCCCGATCCGGAGACCGACACGCGCAGTCCGTCGAAGGACTTGCCACGTGTCTTGAGCATCTCTTGCGCGAAGTAAACGGTGCCGTAGCCGGTGGCCTCGGGGCGAATCAGTGAGCCGCCAAACGACAACCCTTTGCCCGTGAACACGCAATCGGCCCGGTTGCTGAGCTTCTTGACCATGCCAGCCATAAAGCCCACTTCGCGCCCGCCGACGCCGATGTCGCCGGCTGGCACGTCGGTGTCCGACCCCACATGGCGAAACAGCTCGCTGGCGAAGGCTTGGCAGAAGCGCATCACCTCCGCGGTGCTTTTGCCTTTGGGATCGAAATCGGCGCCTCCTTTGGCACCGCCCATAGGCAGCGTGGTCAGCGCGTTCTTGAACGTTTGCTCAAACGCCAGAAACTTGAGCACTGAAAGATTGACAGAAGGGTGGAAGCGCAGGCCACCCTTGTAGGGGCCGATCGCCATGCTGTGCTGGATGCGGTAGCCGCGGTTGACCTGCACCTGCCCTTGGTCGTCCATCCACGAGACGCGGAACATGATCACGCGCTCGGGTTCCACCAGGCGTTCCAGCAAGCCCATACCCTGATAGCGTGGATGCTCCTGGATAAAGGGCCACACGCTTTCCATCACTTCCGTGACGGCTTGAATGAATTCGGGCTGGTGGGGGTTTCGCGCAGCGACTTCTTCCAGGAAGCTATGGGCGGACGCATGTTTCATGGGAATTCTTTCTCTAAAGGAGCCTGCCATTGCGGCAGTGCAACACGAATTATGCCAACACGGCATGACGTAATGCACCCACTTCAGGCAATGCGTCGACTTGACGCTGTGTGGGGGTGAGTTGTGCCGCAAGGCGGCGGCGGGTGTCGCAATCCGTCGCCACAACAGTTACCAATTGCATGTTGCTGGTGCGATGTTATGCAAGTACAAGAGCAGATTCAGGGAGCCGCCTGTCACGCACTTGTCACGTGATGGCGGCACGATACGGTGTTTTAAGTCACAAAAATAGAGGCGTCACATGAAATTAACAGTTCTGAAATGCGCAGCCCTTGGCGCGGTGGTTGCGCTGGCTGGTTGCGGCGGCAGCGACGACAGTTCGCAATTCCGCACGTTGAATGGCGATAAGCCTATCGTCATCGGCCATCGGGGCGCGGCGGGCTACTTGCCCGACCACACCCTGGAGGGCTATCGCAAAGCCATCGAGATGGGCGCTGACTTCATCGAACCGGACCTGGTTGCGACAAGTGATGGCGTACTGGTGGCGCGCCACGAGCCCAACATCACCGCTACCACCGATGTTTCTCAGCGCCCGGAGTTCGCCAACCGCAAGACGAAGAAGATGGTGGACGGCGTGGAGGAAGAGGGATGGTTCGTATCCGACTTCACGCTTGCCGAGATCAAGACCCTGCGGGCTATCCAGCCGCTGTCAGACCGCAACCCGAGCTTCAACGGTCTCTACCAGATTCCGACCTTCGTTGAAATCCTCGATCTTGCCAAAGCCGAGGGCACCAAAGCAGGCCGCACCGTGGGTGTGTATCCCGAAACGAAGCATTCGACCTACCACGCCAATCTGGGCCTGCCTTTGGAAGACCGGCTGTTGGCCACTCTGGCCCAATACGGCTACACCACCAAAGCGTCACCCGTCATCGTGCAGTCGTTCGAGGTGGCCAACCTCAAATACCTTCGCAGCAAGACGCAGGTGCGCCTGGTGCAGCTGGTGGATGCCAATGACGTCAACGCAGACGGCAGCATGGATTTGACGGCTCCTTACGACAAGCCTTATGACTTCGCGGTCGCTGGGGACGCACGCACCTTCGCAAGCCTGTTGACCCCCGCGGGTTTGAAAGAAGTGAAAACCTACGCTGACGGCATCGGCCCGTGGAAGCCGTACCTGATCCCGTCCAAACTGGTCGACAACAACAAGGATGGTCAGCCCGACGATTTGAATGGCGACGGCAAGATCGATGGGCGAGACCGTGTCATGATGGCTCCCACAGACGTGGTGAAAAACGCCCACGCCGCCGGACTTTTCGTCCACGCTTACACCTTTCGCAGCGAGGGCAAGCGCCTGGCGTCCGACTTCAAAGGCGACCCGAAGGCTGAATACGCGTTGTTCTATGACCTGGGCGTAGATGGCGTGTTCAGCGACTTTCC
>JBBSRE010000182.1:0-6136 GCA_038243365.1 Burkholderiales bacterium
AGTGAGAACGTGGTGGATCGCCTTCAGTTGCTCGGTATTCAGGTGCTGCGCGTCGCTGAGGGAGGGACGCTTGTAGCAGACGACAGCTACCAAGCTCCCGGCGCGGCCAATCGCTCGGGCGCCCTGCTGGCGCGCAGCAGCATCCAAGTGCCGCAGGGGAGCTTTTACGTGCCCCTCAACCAGCCACTGGCCAACGCAGCGGTTGCGGCATTGGAGCCCGACAGTGCCGCCGGTTACATCGCGCGCGGCGTGATCGATGACATGAGCCAGGTGGCGCGCATCGTCACCACACCTTCCTTGGTATTCGAAGAAGACAACTGACCCGTTTGCTACGAAAAAATTGCTGATATTGACTTTTCAGAACGAGCGCGTGCGCTGCGTTTTTACTTCGTCGTAGAGCGTACCTCAGCCTCGTCGAGGCTGCGACGCGCTTTGCTCGCCGGTTATGATCACCGGCTCCACCAGGCCGCCTGGGGACAAGCTGCCCGTAGCTCAACTGGATAGAGCAACAGCCTTCTAAGCTGTAGGTCGTGGGTTCGAGTCCCTCCGGGCAGGCCAGATCTCCCGCCGACCACCGCTCGTGTGGCTTCAGTCTTATTCCGTGAACCCTGCTCTTCCCGACTCGCCCTCGCCATGGCGCCTGTCCGTTGCCCCGATGATGGATTGGTCGGATCGGCATTGCCGATATTTCCATCGCTTGTTAAGCCGCCACGCGTTGCTCTATACCGAAATGGTGAACGCTGGGGCCGTGCTGCACGGCGGCACCGAGCGGCACCTTCGCTTCAACGATGAAGAGCATCCGGTTGCACTGCAACTGGGCGGGTGTGACCCCTCCGATCTGGCCAAGGCGGCCAAGCTTGGCGAGGCCTGGGGCTACGACGAAGTCAATCTCAATTGCGGGTGTCCCAGTGAGCGGGTGCTGCGCGGCGCGTTCGGTGCCAGCCTGATGAAAGAGCCGCAATTGGTCGCTGACTGCGTCAAGGCAATGCGCGACGTGGTGCAAGTCCCGGTCACCGTGAAGCACCGCATCGGCATCGGACGTGACGAGAGCTACGAATTTGTGCGTGATTTCGTGGGGCAGGTAGCGCAGGCGGGTTGCGAGGTGTTTGTGGTCCATGCCCGAAACGCTTGGCTGGAGGGCCTCTCGCCCAAGCAGAACCGCGAAATTCCCCCGCTGCGCTACGACGTTGCGCACCGGCTCAAGCAGGATTTTCCGTCGTTGGTGATTGCCATCAATGGCGGTTTCAAGGATGACGAGAGCGTGGCCCAACAACTAGGCGTCCTCGACGGCGTGATGGTGGGACGAGAGGCGTACCACAACCCCTGGTGGTTGGCCCGGTGGGATGCCGCGCATTTCTCAATGCCGCCCTCCTCGCTGACGCAAGATGCGGTCGAAGACGCGCTGGTGGAATACATGGATCGCGAAGCCGCGCGGCACCAGACACCGTGGCCGTCGATTGCACGACACATGTTGGGCTTGCGGCATGGCGAGCGTGGTGCACGCCTGTGGCGCCAAGTCTGGAGCGATCACCGACTGAAAGATCTTCCGGCACGCGACGTCCAGTCCCGGGCACGCGAGGCGCAGTGCCTGGCAGCCGAAATGTCACACCAACAGGACGCATTGTTGAGCCCGGCGGCGCCCTGAAGCAGCCGAGCTTCCCGTGGTTTGGCGAATTCCCCTGACGCAATCGCCATATCGAGCGTCCGACAATCATCGGCGGTGCGGCTGCTTGCGCAGGCGACGCCAGCCTATATTCCACCAAACCCACAAATACCATGGCTAGCCTGGATTTTGAACACGAGCGCACCCGCTTTCTCGATTTTCACGAACGGCACGGAGCTGAGCTGCACACGGCTGCGCGGACCTTCGCCACCCAGCTGCAGGCCATCGTCGCCGACACGGTTGCGGGTTGCAAGATCGAGTGGCGCGTCAAGGACGCCAATGAATCTGTGCGGAAGTTCTCCAGGAAATACCGCGCAGCGTTGGAGGAAAGCGGCACTGCGTATGACATTCGTGACTACCTGACCGATCTGGTCGGCGTACGCATCGTCTGCCTGTACGAAGACGAACTTGACAAGGTGGCAGCTCGAGTACGTGAACGCTTCGAAGTAATAGATACCACGGACAAAGTGCGCGCGGTTGAAAATACCGAGTCATCGTTTGGCTACAAAGGTCTGCACTTGGACCTGCGTTCTTCGCCCGCGACGCCAGGGCGCCCGCCCGCACCCGTCGTGTCATTCGAGCTACAGATCCGCACCGTGATTCAGGACTCCTGGAGCGTTCTGGACCACAAGATCAAGTACAAAAAGGCGATTCCCGGGCCGCTTAAGCGCCGAATCAATGTGTTAGCCGCATTGTTTGAGCTTGCTGACCGGGAATTTCGCCAGATTCGGGAAGCGACTGAAACCGAGCTGCGCGAAGCGCCTGACGAAAGCACTGCACCTCAGGAAAGTGCAGAGGCAGTGCCAGCTGCCGCCCGCGATGTTGCAAGCAACCAACTCAACGCTTTCACTTTCCTCAAGATCGCCAAGCACTTTTTCAAGGACTTCGAATTCGAACCGCACAAGGTGGATGGCTTTGTGGAAGACATCCATGGATGGGAACCGGCCATCACGCGGGCTCGCTTCAATCATCTGGTGCGCACGCACATCGGTACCGTCAAGCGCTACCGCCAGCACTTAGAAGATGCACAGCCAGGCGGCAGTTTCAATCCGTACACCGCTATGCGCCACTGCCTCTATCTAGGCGACCGGGACCACTTCACGGCGGCCTTGCGCAAGGTGGCCCGCACGAGCTTTGAAGCCTGGCTCGAGGCTCACAGCGTGCGATAAAAATCAACGCGAATCCGAAGCTTATGTCCACCCGCTCGAACACGACCCGTCGAACGATTTCAGTCGAACCACTCACTTAGAGACAATGCGGTCAGTCGCGATGGCGACACCCCATGCTATTAGTCCGGGTCGGCACTGGTAACAAACTGCTGTTATATTGCACTGCAACAAAACGATTTTCCGCTCATGCTCTATCAGATCTACGAAACCCAGCGCTCCGTCATGGAGCCGTTTGCCGACTTCGCCCTCGCCGCATCGCGGCTCTACGGCAATCCTGGTCTTCCTATCCAGAAGACCTTGTTCGCGCAGCGGATGTCCGCAGGGTATGAGCTGTTGTATCGGCTCGCCAAAGATTATGAGAAGCCGCAGTTCAACATCAACACTGTGGAAGTCGAAGGCGTTGAGGTAGCCATCCACGAGCGAATCGAGCTGGACAAGCCGTTTTGTGAACTGCGACGGTTCAAACGATTTTCGGACGATCCTGACACCTTGACCAAGCTGAAGGGTCAGCCCGTAGTGTTGGTGGTGGCGCCGCTTTCAGGGCATTACGCCACCTTGCTGCGCGACACGGTGCGAACCATGCTCCAGGGCCACAAGGTGTACATCACCGACTGGAAGAACGCGCGCCTGGTGCCGCTCTCCGACGGTGAATTCCACCTGGACGACTACGTCAATTATGTGGAAGAGTTTGTGCGCCATCTGCAAGGCAAGTACGGCAATTGCCACGTGATGAGCGTTTGCCAGCCCACCGTGCCGGTGCTGGCTGCAGTTTCGTTAATGGCGAGCCGCGGGGAGAAAACACCGCTGTCGATGACCATGATGGGCGGCCCTATCGATGCTCGCAAGTCTCCCACCTCTGTCAACGACTTGGCAGTGGACAAGGGCTACCAGTGGTTTGAGAACAATGTGATTTACGCGGTGCCCGACAGCTTTCCAGGCCGCGGCCGGCGAGTCTACCCAGGGTTTTTGCAGCACACCGGTTTCCTCGCCATGAACCCGGACCGTCACTCTGCCAACCACTACGACTTCTTCAAGAATCTGATCAAGGGTGACGACACCAGCACGGAAGCGCACAAGGCGTTTTACGACGAGTACAACGCCGTGCTCGACATGGACGCGGACTACTACCTCGAAACCATTGAAACGGTGTTTCAGAAATACAAGTTGGTGAATGGCACCTGGGATGTGCGCTCCCCATCCGGAGAGCTCGAACGCGTGCGCCCACAGGACATTCGCACGGGCGCGATGCTAACCGTCGAAGGCGAGCTGGATGATATTTCGGGTTCTGGTCAGACGCGCGCAGCGCATGCGTTGTGCACCGGCCTTCCCGGCAAGGAGCAGGAGCACTACGAAGTCAAGGGCGCCGGGCACTACGGCATTTTCAGCGGGCGCCGCTGGCGCGATCTCGTGTATCCCCAAGTTCGCGATTTCATTGCCAAGCACGATGCATCCGATAGCGCGTCCGACTCGGCAGGCAACGCTGTAGAGGGTGCCGCTTCCCGGAAGGCTCAGAGAACGCCGATGGCAGCTGACGCAGTTGCGACTCTCCCCGGAATCAGCAGGACCCCTGCTCAGACAGCTCAGAAGCCCAAGCGTGCGGCATTGACAGCGAAGCAGCGAGCCGCATCAACGGCTGCAAACGCCTCCAAGTCGGTTGCAGCCCCGAAAGTCCCAGCACGGGCCCCGGCGGACAAAGCGATGGCCTCGACTAAGCGGAAAAGCAAGGCCGCTAAAGTGCCAAGCGCAAAAGCAGGAGCCCCGACTACGCGGTGGGTGGACAAGGCTACGGCAGCAGCAGACCCGGTCCGCTCGGAAGAGCCAGCAACCAGCAAGGCAACTGTAGTCACCGCGGCGCCGCCTTCCGCGGTGCGGCGGCCGGCTTCCCGCCGAAAGACCTGACAGGTCACATGCCGCTTTCGAACGGCGCAGGAACCTTGGCAGCGCGTATCAATGACGCATTGCCTCAAACCCAGTGCACCCGCTGCGGTTATCCAGACTGCGCCGCATATGCAGAAGCGATTGCTGCGGCGCAAGCTCCCATCAATCGCTGCCCGCCGGGCGGCGCCGCAGGAATCCAGCGTCTTGCCGAACTCACGGGACAGGCCGCCGAACCTCTGGATCCGGCGTACGGCATGGAAAGCCCTCGTGCTGTAGCCGTCATCGACGAGAACTGGTGCATTGGCTGCACGCTGTGTCTGGATGCGTGTCCTACCGATGCCATCGTAGGCGCCAACAAGCTCATGCACACTGTCGTCGCTGCGCACTGCACAGGTTGCGAGTTGTGTCTGCCGGTCTGCCCTGTGGATTGCATCGCGCTCGACAACGCCAGTGGAAAAGAAACCGGCTGGTCTGCATGGTCGCCCTCCCAGGCCCACCATGCCAGGGTGCGCTACACGGCGCGCGCGCAGCGAAGCGCACCGGCGCTGCAAGCGGGAGCGGCAACGATCGAAGCCTCGCCAGGTCGCGACAAAAGCGCGGTGATCGCAGCTGCGCTTGCACGCGCCAAGGCACAGCGCAGCTCCTGAGTGTTCCAAGCGGGCTTGGTGCGCTGACCCGAGCCATCTGACTCAACGCCGGCTTCTGCGCAACCGGCTTGCAAAAACCTAAGCACCCATTAGCTCGACAGTTTTTTATAGACGCCGCAGCCCACATAGAAGTCGTCTACCCGGCATACATACGACATCTTGGTCTGCACAGCGCCGCTGGCGGGGTTGGTGATGTCGTATTCGACCCAGCCCGGTGCGCGATCGGCCTGCTCCACGATAGCTGCCGCCAGGCGATTGCCATCCACACCGCGGATGTCCTGCACCCGGGTACCCACCTTGGCCGTATTACCGCCGAAAGCCAAGTACTTGCCAGACCTATCCAATGCAAAAACATACATGTCGCGGTCGTGCCACGGCTGCGAAGCGTCCGTGAGAGTGCGCATGTAGTGCTCCCGGGACAGCTCACCGTGCAGGCTTAAGGCTCCCTCCACCAACGAGCGAGCCTCTTCGGCTGTGCCCTGCTGAAGCTGAAACGAGGCGACCGCCTGCGCGAGTGTGGTGGCGCGCTCGCCCAATGCGCGCGATTGGCCCACTGCTTGCTCCACCATTTGCGCGTTCTGTTGGGTCAGCTGATCGAGTTGGCGCACTGCAGAGGTAATTTCGCTCAAGCCGGAGCTCTGCTCTGCGCCCGACGTCGCAATGTCAGACACCGTCGCTGCCACTGCCTCAATGCCTGCTGCCATTCCGGCAATGCTCTCTCCCGCTTTGCGAATCAGCTCTGCGCTGGTATCCACCTGCTCTACCGAGGCGCCTATGAG
>JBBSRE010000183.1:0-6106 GCA_038243365.1 Burkholderiales bacterium
ACCCAGCCTAGGCCGCGTGCCCATCGACCCGCCGTACACCGGCCGCGCCGCTGGCCCGATGACGCGCAGCGTGGAAGACGCTGCGTTGATGATGGCCGTGCTGTCGCAGCCGGACGCGCGCGACAGCATGGCGCTGCCGCCGCAGGCCATCGATTGGCACGACTTCGAGCGTGGACCGGAGCAGCTGCGCGGGCTTCGCATGGGTCTGCTGTTGGACGCTGGGTGTGGTCTGCCGGTGGACCCGCAAGTGCGCGATGCAGTGGCGCGGGCAGCCCGGCTTTTCGAGAATGCCGGCGCCATCGTCACGCCCATGAAACCGTTCCTGACGCCCGACATGCTGGCCGGCATGGACCGCTTCTGGCGCATGCGCTCGCATACCGACCTGGCCGCCTTGCCGCCCGAACGCAAGGCGCGTGTGTTGCCCTTCATCCAGGCCTGGGCCGACAGCGCCGCGGGGCTCTCGGGTACCGAGGTGTTCCATGCCGCCCAGCAGTTCCACGCCACGCGCGCGGCCACTGTGGCGGCCTGCAGCGCTTTTGATTACGTGCTCTCGCCGGTGGCCCCGATCACGGCATTTGCGGCCGAGCTTCCCTGCCCCACCAACGACCCACTGCGCGCGCTGGAGCACATCGCGTTCACGGTGCCATTCAACATGTCGGAGCAGCCTGCCGCCTCGATCAACTGCGGTTACAGCGCTGAAGGTTTACCTATCGGCCTGCAGATTGCTGGCGCACGCTTTGACGATCTGGGCGTACTGCGCGTAGCGCGGGCCTTTGAAAAACTGCGCGGTCCACAGCGGCCGTGGCCTGAGCCACCCTCGCTCCCTGGCAAGACAGCTGGCATGGCGGCTGGCAAGCCAAGGCAAGCATGACTTAGCGGCCAGGCATTGGGAACGACGGCAACTGCATCGATTTGCCGTTGAGTTCCAGCTTACCGGCGTCGAGCTTTACGGTACTGCTGAGCTGGTCGCCTTCCTGCCGAATAAAGCCTTGCGCCACCGCAAGCTCCAACATGTCATCCAGCTGTTCGGCCGGCATTCCCTCTTGGCCGAGCGACTTTGCAATGACCGGCAACAGGGCCTTGGGCATGTGCAGTGCGGCGTGAGCAGTGGCTCCTTGCAGCATTACCAGCCCCCAGCCGAGTTCCTCCACTTCCTTCGCGGGAGGTACCTTGCTGATTTGCAAGCCATATTCCAACGTCGCCTGCTGCCCTTCGAGAACGGCAGTGAGCTTCACAGCGTAGCCGGGCAGCGCTGCGATAAACAACGGACCAGCCTCGCGCCAAGCGGCAAAAGCCTCTGGACTTGCGGGACTTGCGGGACTTGCGGGACTTGCGTCCTCGGCGGCGGCATTTCGGTACGCCGTCAGCATCGCCTTCTGAAACATTTTGAGCGCGTCGATGTCGATACGGCTCACGGTTTCCTCCATGGCCAGAGAGTCGAAGACCAAGCTGCCAACGCTTCCCTTGGTCTGCGCCGTGGTCGTCCAGCCAAGCGTGTTGTCCGTGCGCTTGAGGACAGTGGTATAGCCGAGATCGTGTAGCTCCGCCACATTCTTCACAGGCGCATCGCCTACCGCTTGAGTCACGACAATCTTGTCGAACCGACCTTTGCCAAAACCGGGCCCAAACAGCCACAGGCCTTCTTCCGTTCGCATCTCGAACTCGCTCTGGATGCCGTACATCCCGATGTCCATGCGCTTTGCCGGGCCGGCCTGTTCGGGAACGGAGCTGCGGGTGCCATCGCCATTTGCCTCTCCACCTGCATCGTCATCGTCATCGTTCTCAGATTCAGCAAGCTCCACGCTGCTCATGTGAACTTCGGGCCATTTCCAGCTGCCGCTGACATCGCGCCGCGACGCATCAACGCGCATTTCGGCACTCAGCGCCTGCCAACGCAGCGTCTGGATGTCGTCGCCGACCTCACCAGCGGGCAGCGCGAAAGCTACGTCGTAGCCCCCGCCCAGTCGGTGCACCGTGGTCAGCGTTGGAGCGCTCGCCTTGACCAGCAACTTCTGATCGGCTTCGTCCAGCCCTTCGATGGAAAAGCGCGATTCGACCACCGCGGCGGCAAGGCGTGCACCTGCGAAGGGGCCATGGCGCAGGGTGCTATCGATAGTGATGCGGACCGCTTGAGCCGCCGGAGCATTGGCTTGAGCGGCTGCGGCAGCTGCAGCTGCAGCTGCAGCCGATGCGTCGCCTGAATCGGCAGCAGGCGAATTCCATTGCAGCACCAGCTTGTCTTTTGATGTCCAGAAGCCGCGCTCGTATTCGTGCGACAACACGGCTTTGGGGCCGAGAAACTCTTGTGCCTCTGCTATCGCCTCCTCGTAGTGCCTGCGGGCGCTCTCGCCCATGTACCAGGTAGCACCCCCATAAACGACCAGCAGCGCTGCTGCCACTGCGATAACCACTTTTTTCTTGTTCATAACCGATTCAGCTTCCTATTCACGCCCACCACCGCGGCGGACGGGGGGGAGGATACCAATGGCGACTCGCGCCTGGCCGCAGTTGTGACCCGGTTGGGCGGTGCACAGCGAATGCGGCGTCACCGCTGCCTCAATAAAATTCGAACCCCGTGGGCCGCGTGCGCTTGTCCTGCAAGCGTTTACCGCTACTTTTTTTATAGCGCCTCTAGCGCTCTACGGTGATGAGTCGCACCGCGAGCCCGAGGAACACCAGCCCCGCCACGCGGTTGATCCAGCGCTGCGCCCGCTCGGAGCGCAGTAGCAGAGTGCCAAACGCACCGGAAAAGACGGCGATGGCGCCGAACACCAGCAGCGCCGCTACTACGAACACGATGCCCAAAACCAGAATCTGAACCGCGACGCTGCCGCGCGCCGGATCGGCGAACTGCGGCAGAAAGGCAAGGAAAAAAATCACGATCTTGGGGTTGGTGAGGTTCATCACCACGCCGCGCCCCACCATGCGCCACAAACTGGGGCCTGGCCGGGCAGCGCCCTCGCGCGCTGCTGCCACCGGGTCGCCGATCGCTTCCCCCTCATTCGCCTCGCTCGGCATCGCCTTGCCCGGCCTCAGCGCCTGCCAGGCCAGCCAAGCCAAGTAGGCAGCACCGAGGTACTTGAGCACAGTGAACGCCACTGCCGAGGCAGCGAACAAGGCCGCCAAACCCAGCGCCACGGCCGCGGTGTGGCATACCAAACCCACGCACAGCCCGAGCACCACCGCCATGCCGGCGCGCCAGCCCCGCTGGGCAGACTGCACCAGCACAAAAAGATTGTCTGGACCGGGCGTGATGCCAAGCAGCAGCGAGACGCCGAAAAATGCGATAAGGGTGTCGATGGATGGCATGGAAAGGCAAAGCGGAAAGAAGAGGCGAAAGGAATTCTCAGGCAAGTTCAGCGCATCGGAATCAGGAACACGCGGGGCTTGGTGCTGCACTGCGGGCCGTCGTACGGACCGCCGTCCTTTTCCCAACCTGGTCCGGGCGTAGTCTGGGCGCAGATGCGCACGCCATCCACCTTGCTGCGCCAGTGGTACCAAGGCGCTGGGCTTGCCAAGGCGCAAAGGGTGAACAGCGTGGCAGAGGCCAGGATCGACAGGCGAACAAAATTTCGGAGGTGCATCGCTCGGTCGCAAAAGGGAAGCGGAACCTTTGAAGGAACCAGCTGAAAATGAACTGACGCTCGGATAGTGTGTAGCGGCCAGTGCATCCCGCCGCGTCAGGCTCAGGCCGTCACGATCCAGCCTTCGAGGGGATCAAGGTCTGGTGGCAGACCATACAACGCATCGCCCTTCTCATATTCGCGTGCACCCCAGGCCGCCTGCACCATGCACAGCACTGCGTCCAGTCGGTCGCCACTGGCATCCGCCACCAACGCGTCGGCCTGCACCGCACTCAGGCGCAGCCGCATGCCAAGGCGCGAGCGGCCCAACTCTAGCGCGGTGACCAGGTCCTTCCGTGCGATCAGCCGCTCCGCGGTCTGGGCGGCGGGCAGATCGCTTTTGTAGCTGCGTCGACCGATGAGCTCACGCGCCAGCAGACCAGGATAGGCCTCCAGTGCGACGCGATCTGGATCGCCTGCATGGATTCCCGGCAAGTGCACCCCTGCCTGCATCAGCAGTGGCACGCCGGCATGCAACATGAAAGCCACCGGCGGGTTGACCCATTTCATGCTGGGGCTGGAGCCGGCAGGCCCATCAGTAGCGCGGTGGGCGAACTTGCCGCCCACCGGGCGCGCGTTGCAAAAGGCCGCGAACTGCATGCGAATATCCTCGCGGCTGAACTGCGCGTAGTGCTGCATGCAGGCTTGCCAGTCGGTCGGCCACCCCAGCGTGCTGACCAGTTCGCGCGGCAAGCCAAACGGCAAGTCAAATCCGCCCACCCATGTGCGAGGCTGCTGCAGCCAGGTACCGAACGCGTCCAGCGTTTCAACCGACGTCAGTGACAGCAGCCGCACGCTGGCACCTACGCGCTCGCCCTCGGCCAGCACGATGCGCTTGCACCGGCTCGGGCTGCTGGAGAAATCAACGCCCAGAATCTGGCAATCCATTGTGTGTCGCTACCCGAGTGCCAACACCACAACGCCCACCGCAATGCACAGGGCACCCATCAGACGCGCCGCCCGGTCGCCCTCGCCCAGCAAAAGTCCGCCAATCAGCGCGGCAAACAGCATGGACACTTCGCGCGCTGGCGCTACCAGCGAAATGGGCGCATGCTGCATCGCAAACAGCACCAACACGTAGGACACCGGGCTGATCAAGCCCACGACCAATGCATATCGCCATTGGCTGCGCCAGTGAGCAGCAGCCGTGGGCAGGTCACGCAATACCGCAGGTGCGAGCAAGGCCACGCGAACAAAGTTACCCATGTAGTCCAGCAAGATAGGCGATAGGAGCATGAGCTTGACGGCATAGCCATCCACCACGGTGTAGCTGGCAATAAACGCGCCCGTGAGCAAGCCATACGCCAATCCCTTTCGCACCCGCGCGCGTCCCACCGTATCTTGTGCAGCGCTCAGGAGGCGGGGGCCGCCTGCTATCAAAAACACGCCGCCCACTACACCCGCAATGCCTAACGCGCCCAGCCAGCCAATGCGCTCCCCTAAAAAAATGATGGCTACCAGCGACGACAACAGCGGCCCGCTGCCCCGCGCAACCGGGTAAACCACCGTAAGGTCGGCCTTGCGGTAGCCACGCAGCAGCGTTATGAAATACACCACATGCAGCAAGCCACTGGCCGCCACGATGCTCCACTCGGCCACGCCCCACAGCGGCACCACGTCTCGCCCCACCCACCATCCCACTGGCGCCCAGACCAACATCATCCAAAATGCGATGAAAAACGCAAACCGCGCATCTCCACCCGCCCGCTTGGCAACAATGTTCCACGACGCGTGGATAAACCCTGCCAAAAGGATCAGAGCAAACGCGGTGGCGGTCATGGAGTCTGCAAATCAATAGGAGGGAGATGCAGTGAGTATTCGCGATCGCCAGTCCCGGCGATGTCACAAAAATCAGGCGAATTGCGTAGCGAGCGACTCTAGCCTGCGTTGCGGCCCGCACCGCACCGAACGCACAAGCTCAGGCTGCGCACTGGCAAAGCCCCCTGCCGATTAAGACCGGCCGATGATGCTGGCGGTCGCCATCAGTTCTTCCAGCAGCGCAAAAGACACTTTGCCCGAAACGCTGTACGGATCGAGCTCTGCCTTGTCTGAATATTTCAGCAGAATCGACTGGTTGATCTTGCTGAGGTTGACCTGCCCCATGGTCCAGCCGCCGAACCGTCGCTCGGCAATTTCTTCGTAGTGCAGCAGCTCCACATCGCTGTGTCGCTGGTCGCTCTGGATGTGGCCATAGAGCTTGCTGACGGCAGAGCGACCCCCGTCGATGGCCTGCAGGAACACGCCTCCGCCGTAGCACAGGATGCCGGTGATACCCCAGCTCGGGTTGTGCTGGCGCGATTGCGTCAGGATGGCTTCGATGGCGGCGGGCGAGGTATCAACCGCGCGGCTTGCGTAGAGCAGACGTACCAACATGCTTAGTGCCTTCCGGGAATGAGGGACAGAAATTCGCGGCGCAGGTTCGGGTCTTTCAAGAACACGCCGCGCATCACCGAGTTGAGCATCTTGCTGTCCATCTCTTTCAC
>JBBSRE010000184.1:0-6094 GCA_038243365.1 Burkholderiales bacterium
AGCATCATCAACGTGGCATCCATCGCCGGTCTGGGTGGCAACCCCAGCGGCATGAACACCATTGCCTACAACACCTCCAAAGGCGCAGTGATCAACTTCACTCGCGCACTGGCCGCTGAGTGGGGCAAATACGGCATTCGCGTCAACGCGATCTGCCCCGGCTTTTTCCCCAGCAAAATGACCGAGGGCACCCTCAAGGCCATGGGCGAAGAGCAGCTGGCCGCCCACGCACCACTGCGCCGCCTGGGCGACGACGAAGATTTGAAAGGCCTGTGCGCGCTGTACGCCTCGGATGCGGGCAAGCACATCACTGGCCAATGGCTGGCTGTGGATGGTGGCGTAAGCGTCGTCACGGGAGGATAAATTCAGTGCATCCCCCTGAGGCGCTGCGCGCCTTCACCCCTTCTCTCGCAACGCATTGCGTTTCGGGAAGGGGGACGACACCGGTGCTGCGGGATGGCCCTTGCACGGTGCCCGCTGGCCTTGGGCGCTCTGATTGCGCAGGGGGCGCTCGATCGGTGACGCTGTGTTGGGCTGCGCAGTCTCTAGCGCAGTAGTGATAAGGGGTTGTATTGTCTAATTTTGGCGTTGAAATTCCTTTTGTCACGCACCTGGGCTTTGAGCTGGTGCGGATGCAGGATGGCGAATCTGAACTGCACTATGAGGCAGCACCAGAGCACCTCAATTCGTTTGGCGTGACGCACGGCGGCGCTTCCATGACGCTGCTCGATGTGGCCATGGCTACGGCGGCGCGCAGCGTCAGCCCTGAGTGCGGCGTCGTAACCATCGAGATGAAAACCAGTTTCATGCGCGCAGCGCACGGGCCGCTGGTGGCCAAGGGGCGGCTGATGCACCGCACCGCCACGCTGGCGTTCACCGAAGCCACCGTGTTCGACGCCAAGGGCCAAGCCTGCACCCATGCCACAGGCACGTTCAAGTATGTGCGGCGCTTGCCCACCGGCCCAGGAAGCGCACAGGATCTGCGCGCGATTTCCACCGATTGAGGCCATGCGTCAGCGCCGCGTAACCGCCGTCTGCACCGCATGGCGCAGGTCCGATCAGCCAATGTCCCTGTACCCGTCAGCGTTACAAAACTTGGAGCCAAATAGGCCTCTAGCGCTTGATGAATATGCGCAAGCAGCTATCAAATTAATAGTATTCGACGTTTCAACCAGGAGTTTTCATGCCTCGTAATCAGCAGATTCATCTCGATAACCGCCCAGAGGGCGATGCCGTTGCCAGCAACTTCAAGTTGGTCGCCGCAGAGACGCGCGAGCTCAAGGACGGCGAAGTCCTGGTGCGCAACCATTTCCTCAGCCTGGATCCGTACATGCGCGGCCGCATGAACGACGCCAAGAGCTACGCGCAGCCACAACCCGTGGGCGAAGTGATGCAGGGCGGCACTGCCGGTGAAGTGACTGAAAGCCGCAACCCCAAGTTCGCCGTCGGAGACAAGGTCGTCGGCATGGGTGGCTGGCAGGAATATGCGGTGGTAGACGCCAATCAGCCCGGAGCTTTGAAAAAGGTGGATACCCAGCACGTGCCGCTTTCTCACTACCTGGGCGCCGTCGGCATGCCGGGCGTTACCGCGTACTACGGCCTGGTCAAAATCATTGAGCCCAAGGAGGGCGAGACGGTATTGGTCAGCGCGGCCACCGGCGCTGTGGGCAGCGCCTTTGCCGCTTTGGCGAAGGCCCGTGGCTGCCGCGTGGTGGGTATTGCCGGCGGCCCCGACAAGTGCAAGTACGCCGTGGACGAGCTGCATTTCGACGCCTGCATCGACTACAAGGAACACAGCGACGGCAAAGCCTTGGGCAAAGCGCTGAAGGACGCATGCCCCAAGGGCATCGACGGGTACTTCGAGAACGTCGGCGGCTGGATTCTGGATACCGTGCTGCTGCGCATGAACGCCTTCGGCCGTATTGCCATGTGCGGAATGATCGCCGGCTACAACGGCAAACCGCTGCCCATGACCAACCCTGCGCTGATTCTGGTGAGCCGCTTGAAGATCCAAGGATTCATCGTCAGCGAGCACATGGAAATCTGGCCAGAGGCGTTGAAAGAACTCGGCACGCTGGTGGGGACTGGCAAGCTGCGCCCGCGCGAAAGCGTTGCAGAAGGCCTGGCCGCGGCACCAGAAGCCTTCCTGGGCCTGCTCAAGGGAAGGAATTTCGGCAAGCAATTGGTCAAACTGGTCTGAACCTGCGCTGTCAGCCGCGCCGATGCTCGCTGTGCTCCATTCAACCGCTTCAATGTCTGTAGGCTCGCATCCGCCTGGCGCTGCAGCCATTCAGGAACCGAAGGAGCCGAGCCACGCAGCGCCGCTGCGCTGGGTGTTCGAGCGGTTCGACGCGCTCGGGGTGCATGCGTTGCACGATGCATTGGCCTTGCGTTGCCGCGTGTTCATCCTGGAGCAGGGCGCTTATCAAGACCCGGACGACGCCGATAAGCACAGCTGGCATCTGCTGGGCTACAGGCACAGCGGTGGCAATGAAAAGCTAGCCGCTTGCCTGCGCATCGTGGACGCTGGTGCCCGCTTTGGCGAGCCGTCCATAGGCCGCGTCGTGGTGGCGCCTGAGTGGCGGGGTGGTGGTCTGGGCCGCACGCTCATGCGCCAAGCGCTGGCCCACTGCGACCAGATCTGGCCTGACCACCCCTTGCGCATCAGCGCACAGCTGCATCTGGAGCGCTTTTACGCCGCGCTGGGGTTTGCCACCGTGGGTGAGCCGTATCAAGAAGACGAGATCCCGCACATCGAAATGCTGCGGCCTGCAACCTACAAGGAGACCGCATGAGCACTGAGCTGATCCTGCACCATTACCCTTCCTCGCCATTCTCAGAAAAAGTGCGTCTGGTGCTTGGCTTCAAAAAGCTGGCCTGGAAATCCGTGATGATTCCCAGCGTCATGCCCAAGCCCGACATGGTCGCGCTCACGGGCGGCTACCGGCGTACCCCCATTCTGCAGATCGGTGCAGACGTTTACTGCGATACCGCTTTGATCTGTGAACTGCTGGAACATCGTGAAGCTGAGCCGGTGTTGTATCCGCCGCATCTCAAGGGCGTTTCCCGCGTGTTCGCGCAGTGGGCGGATTCGACTCTGTTCTGGGCGGCCATGTCTTGGAACCTGCAGCCCAAAGGCGTGGCCGCATTGTTTGCCAAGCTCACTCCCGAAGCAGGTGCAGCATTTGCGGCAGACCGCAAGGCGATGCGCGTCAACATGACGCAACTGCGCACGCAAGACGCCGCAGCGGCTTACCGCTCTTATTTGCGCCGCATCGCGCACATGGTGGAAGAGCACGATTTTCTTTTTGGAAGGGAGCCCTGCGTGGCGGACTTCGCCGCCTACCACCCGCTGTGGTTCACCCGCATCTGCACGCCTTCCGTGGCCGATGTGTTTGACCACGTCCCGGCAGTGCTCGAGTGGATGGACCGCATGGGCGCCATCGGCCACGGCCGCATGGAAAAGTTCACCGCAGAGGACGCCATCACCGTGGCCGCCGGCGCAGAGCCTCTGCCATTGATGAGCGATATCTTCCAGGACGAGCACGGTATTGCACTGGGCAGCGAGGTCAGTGTCTCGTCCGAAAGCTTCGGTCCGGAAGCCACCGAAGGCACGCTGGTGGCCGCTACCCGCACCCGCTACACGGTGCGCCGCACTGATCCACGAGCTGGCACGGTGCATGTGCACTTCCCGCGCATTGGTTATGTACTCAGATCATCCCCCTGAGCGGCTTTGCCGCTTCCCCCTTGTCTCGTATCGCTCCGCGATTCGGGAAGGGGGACACCACCAGCGCAGCGGAGCGGCCCTTGCGCGGTGGCCGCTGGCTTGGCTCGCGCCAGTGCAAGCGCTATGCCCCGGATTACGCAATAACAGAAGGAGACATATTCATGATCGAAGAATTTGCTGGCAAGACGGCGGTACTGACAGGCGCCGGCTCGGGCTTTGGGCTCGAATGCGCGCGCATTGGCATGCAGCGCGGCATGAATCTGGTGCTGGTCGATGTGCAGCAGGATGCGCTCGATGCGGCCGAATCCGAAGCAGTTGCTGCCGGTTGCCAAGTGCTGGCACGCAAGGTGGATGTATCTGACACCGCCCAAATGGAGCAGCTTGCCGCTGATGTGCAAACGCGGTTTGGCGCGCCGCATTTCGTCTTCAACAACGCCGGTGTGGGCGCGGGCGGCCTGGTGTGGGAAAGCTCCGTGGCCGACTGGAACTGGGTGCTGGGTGTGAACCTGTGGGGCGTGATCCACGGCGTGCGCCTGTTCACGCCGATGATGCTGGCAGCGGCCAAAGCCGACCCTGCGTGGCGTGGCCACATCGTCAACACCGCCAGCATGGCGGGCCTGCTTGCGCCACCCAACATGGGCATCTACAACGTCAGCAAGCACGCGGTCGTGAGCCTGACCGAAACGCTGTTTCAGGATCTCTCCCTGGTGACCGATCAGGTGGGCGCCAGCCTGCTGTGCCCCTTTTTCGTACCCACCGGCATCAGCCAGAGCCACCGCAACCGCCCCACGACGTTGGCCGCCGCCAAGCCCACGCAGAGCCAGGTCATCGGCCAGGCGATGAGCGACAAGGCTGTGGGCAGCGGCAAAGTCACCGCCGCTGAAGTGGCGCACAAAGTGTTCGACGCCGTGGCGCGCAACCAGTTCTACATCTACAGCCACCCGAAAGCGCTGGCTTCTGTGACGACGCGCATGGAAGACGTGGTGCAAGGACGCAACCCAACCGACCCGTTCGCCGACAAGCCCGAACTGGGCGAGCAGCTGCGCGCGCAGCTGCGTGCGGCCTGAAATTTAGGAAAAATAGTGCTCCAAGGCTTATCCTGATTGCGCAATAAGCTATGAAAAATGTAGCGAATGTTGTCGGTAGCGGCGCCACGTTGTTCGATAGCGCCATCGGCCGCTGCGGCATCGCGTGGAGTCCGAGCGGCATCGCAGGTGTGCAGTTGCCCGAGAGGGACGATGCCGGCACGCTGGCTCGCCTGCTGGCTTTCACGGGTCCGATGCCCCAGGCAGAGCCACCGCCTGATGTTCGCGCTGCGGTCGAGCAGATCACCGCCATGCTTGCCGGGCAGCCTTACGACCTGAGCGCGCTGGTACTGGACTTTTCGCGCCTCACGCGGTTTCGGCAGCGGGTCTACGCCGCAACCTGTGCCATTCCGGCGGGAGAAACGCGCACGTATGGCGATATTGCCGAGCAACTTGGCAACCGCGACTCGGCGCGCGCAGTCGGCCAGGCGCTGGGTTTTAACCCGTTCGCCCCTGTGATTCCCTGCCACCGCGTGATGGCGGCCGGCGGTCGCCCTGGCGGCTTCTCGGCACATGGCGGCACCTGTACCAAGCTGCGCATGCTGCTCGCGGAAGGTGTCGAGTGGCCTGCGCCTCATCTTCAAGTGGATCTCGCATTGCCCGCGCCGGACTGAGCGCGCACCGGGCGTTGCACGCGATCCGCAGCTGATCGCGGTGCGTTCAATGAGAGCGGTAAATGCCGAGCAGTGCGGCCCGCTTGTCGTGTGGCAACCCGTCAGGGCGGCGCCGGGCAGCGCACGGTCCCGAAGCTGGTGAGCAGCATGAGCCTGCTGCAGTTTTAACGGGCCCGAATCGCACAGAACAGCTGGCTGCAATCCGTGCGCCTGCCACAGACCGCCCTGGTTGCCCGCAAATTCATTTCTAGCGTGCGGGACGACCGTCGCTGGCATATTCAGCTGGCGTCGGCGCCAGACTATGTTTCTGTTTTTCTATGCCACGGCCCTGTACACGCTGGCCATCTTGGCCACTGCTTACCTGTACACGCCTCACCCATCGACGGCGGTACTGGTGGCCCACCTCACCATCGTCATGACGTCGCTGCTCACCCCCTGCAGGCGTTTGCAGATACCGCCTTGGCGCACCTGCGGGGCGGCGATGTGCTGGCGCGTTGGGGCGGGGAAGAATTTGTGCTGCTGCTGTGCGACACCGAGCCGAACGCCGCCGCTGAACTGTTGGAGCGGGTGCGTAGCGCTGTGCAGGCGCACGTGCTGGCCCATGATGCGCACTCCATCCGCATCACGGTATCCATAGGCTGGGCGAGGCACGAGCGCGGTGAGTCGCT
>JBBSRE010000185.1:0-6087 GCA_038243365.1 Burkholderiales bacterium
CAAGGTGTAGCTCAGATGGTCGGGGTTCTGGTTCCAGAGCTTCTGGTCCAGCAGGTTGATCACCGCACCCTGCACGTCGGTCTCGCCAGCCGCAGTGCGCTGCTCCAGGTGCTGGTGCAGCGCCTGCGCCAGCAATACCGGTGCGCCAGTGTTGGCGCGCAGATGGCGCTCCATCTCGGCGTAACTGAAGCTGGTGACATCGTCGTGTTCAAAAAGGGCGGCGTTGTTCACCACCGCGTCCACCCGGCCAAAGCGGGCCACTACCTGAGGCAGCAATCCGCGCACCGCCGCCTCATCTGAAAGATCAGCCTCAAAAGCGGCGCTGGCGCTTTCTGTATCTGTGCAAGAAGCTACGGTTTTCATAGCATCTTCGCGTGACGCGTGGTAGTGCACCGCCACCTGCCACCCGGCCCGGGCCAGCTCCAGCGCAATGCTGCGACCCAGGCGCTTGCCGGAGCCGGTGACCAGCACCGTTTTGGCGAGAGGGGCGAAAGAGGCGGGAGGCATGGCGGACAATGGCAAGCGTGAGCAACGAGACCCCCAGTTTAACGAGCGCCCTGCACGCGTACTTGGCCCAGGCGATGTCGGACGCAGGCGGCTGGCTGCCGTTTGACCGTTTCATGGCGCTGGCGTTGTATGCCCCCGGCCTGGGTTATTACGCCAATGCGCTACCGAAGTTCGGCGCCATGCCGCAGTCCGGCAGCGATTTCGTCACCGCGCCCGAGATGACGCCTCTGTTCGGTCAGACCATGGCGGTGCAGGTTGCCGAGGCGCTCGCGCAGACTGGAACCCGCGAGGTGTGGGAGTTTGGTGCCGGTTCGGGCGCGCTGGCGTTGCAGCTACTGCACGCGCTGGACGCACTGGGTCAGCCTGTGGAGCGCTACACCATCGTGGATGTCTCCGGCAGTCTGCGTGCGCGTCAGCAGGCATTGTTGGAACCCTATGGCGAGCGGGTGCAGTGGATAGACGCATTGCCCGACACCTTTGAGGGCGTGGTGGTGGGCAATGAAGTGCTGGATGCCATGCCGGTGAAGTTGCTGCAGCGCTCGAAAGGCGTCTGGCAGGAGCGCGGCGTGGTACAGCAACTGGGCGGTTGGGCTTGGGAAGACCGGCCCACGGAGCTGCGCCCGCCGATGGAGATCGAAGGCGATCACGACTACCTGACCGAAATTCACCCGCAGGCCGAAGCTTTTATCCAGACGCTGGGGGACCGTTTGACGCGCGGCGCCGCGCTGTTTGTCGACTACGGTTTCGGCGAATACGAGTACTACCACCCGCAGCGCCACATGGGCACCGTGATGTGCCACCGCGCCCATATCGCCGACACCGATCCACTGCAGGACGTAGGGCTGAAGGACATCACGGCGCACATCAATTTCACCGGCATTGCGCTGGCGGCGCAGGAGCAGGCTCTGCCAGCCGCGCAGGGCTGGAACGTGCTTGGCTACACCACGCAGGCGCACTTCCTCATTAATTGCGGCTTGCTACCAAAAATGGAGCAGTCGACACTTGCAGAGCGTGCGCTGGCCGCCAAATTGATCATGGAGCACGAAATGGGCGAGTTCTTCAAGGTGCTGCTGCTGGCCAAGGGCGAGCCTTGGGAGCCGTGCGGTTTTGTGCGCGGCGACCGCTCGCACCGGCTCTGAGCGCGGAACGATTGCCATGGTCCGCTGGCTGCTTGCCGTCTTCATTGCCTTGGTGCTGATCAACAGCGCCACGCCCTGGCTGCGCCGCATGGGGCTGGGGCGGTTGCCGGGCGATTTCGAGTTTCGTTTTTTCGGGCGACAGGTGTTTGTGCCGTTGGCGAGCACGGTGCTGGTGAGCGTGCTGGTCAGCTTGTTGGTGAATTGGCTGTAACGCCCGTGGCTGCGCCTGCGGCGGCTGTTACCGGCTGCGCTTGCACCGCACCAGCCTCTACCGCATCGCATTCAGCCAGCGCCTTCAAAAACTCTTGGCGCCACCAATGCACGTCGTACTCGCGGATCTGGGTTAACAGTGCGCGGTGGCGACGCTTGCGTTCCTCCAGCGGCATTTGCAGCGCGCGGTGAATCACGTCCGCAGTGCCCTGGGCATCGTAGGGGTTCACCAGCAGCGCCTCTTTGAGCTGCTCTGCTGCACCTGCAAAGCGCGACAGCACCAGCACCCCCGGGTCTTCCGGGTCCTGCGCCACGACGTACTCTTTGGCCACCAGATTCATGCCGTCGCGCAGCGGCGTCACCAGGCCAACGCAAGCGGCGCGGCACAGGCCGGGCACGCGTTTGCGCGGCACCATGCGGTGGATGTAGCGCACGGGCATCCAGTCGAGTTCACCGTAGTCGCCATTGGTGGCGCCGCACAAACCTTCCAACTCCTGGCGCAGATCGGAATACGCGCTCACGCTGTCGCGCGACGGCGATGCCACCACTACCAGCGTCGCGTCGCTGTGGGTTTCGGGGTAGCGATCAAGCAGGTTGCGAAACGCGCGCACCCGTTGTGGGATGCCTTTGGAATAGTCCAGCCTGTCAATGCCCAGCAGCATGCGTCCGCCTTTGTATTCGCTGCGCATGCGCTCGTACATCTCGATGGACTCTCTTGCTTGGCCCAAGCGTTCGAATTCATCGACGTCAATGCCGATGGGGAACGCCTGTACGCGCACTTCGGCGCCAAAGGCCCGGTAGGTGTGCGCGCCGGCATGCTCCCCATGGACTTCGGTCAGCACGTAGTGATCAAAGTGCACCACGTCGGCCTCGCTTTGCAGACCAACCAGGTCGTAGGCAAACAGCGATCGCATCAGCCACTCGTGTTGCGGAATAGCGGCCAGGATTTGGGGCGGAGGGAGCGGAATGTGCAGGAAAAAGCCAATGCGCTGGCGGCAGCCCAGAGCTCGCAGTTCCGCGGCCAGCGGAATCAGGTGGTAATCGTGCACCCAGATGATGTCGTCTTCCCGCAGCAGCGTCATCAGCTTGCGCGCCATCATGCGGTTCACGCGCCGGTAGCCCGCCACGTCGCCCGAATTGAAGTCGGCCAAGTCCAGCCGATAATGAAACACCGGCCACAGCACACTGTTGCTGTAGCCCAGGTAGTAGCTGTCGTGGTCTTCGCGGCTGAGGTCGACGGTGGCCAGCGTGACTCGGCCGGCCTGGCGCGTCTGCAACTGCCCTTCACCCGGTGCGCCGCCTTCTTGAACCGCGCCGCTCCAGCCACACCACCGCCCGCCGCTTTGGGCCAGGGCCTCGCCCAGCGCTACCGCGAGGCCGCCGGCAGCAGGTTTGCGAGGGTCCGCGACACGGTTGGAGACAACGACAAGGCGACCAGTGTTATGCATGGCGCGATGATGCATGGCGGCCGGCGCAAGCCTCTGTGGGACGCGGGCTCAAATCACGCGGTCCCAGAGGGGGAGAGAGGGTGAAGTGGCTACCCCGTTCGCTAGGGTCCAGCAGGGCGCTGAACACTGGGTAGCCATCAAAGCGCGGCAGGCACCTCCACGCCATGCGGGCATGCCCATCGATCAGCGCGCTGATGGCGCAGTTGCCATCGTGCCCAAGCCTAGCGAGACAGGCAGCGGGGCTTAAAGAAAAGAGGACGGGACCTTCACCGAGCGTGCTCGAGCGCAGTGCGAGTGGCGGAAAGCCAGCCGCGCAGCGCGGCCGGGGTCATGCAACGGTACTGCGCCTGGGACGGGCCTTCGCCCACCTTGATGGCCAGACCGCCGAGCGCGATCACGCTGGCAAAGCCGGCCTCGTCGGTGACGTCGTCGCCCACGAACACGGGTGTGCGGCCAGCAAACGGCGAAGTCTGCATGAAGGCGGCAATGGCCTGGCCCTTGTGGATGCCCGCTGGCTTGACTTCGTAGACGCATTTGCCATGCAGCAACTCGACGCCCATCACGCCGCGCATGGCGTGCTCCAGCGTCTCGCGGCACAGGGTCTCCAGATGCTGGGCTTGGCGGAAATGCAAGGCAACGCTGGCCCTTTTGGTCTCGATCAATAGTCCCGGGTGCTGTGCCTTTAAGGTTTGAGCTGCCGCCAGAACGCCGCTCAGATCAGGGGCATCGACCGCCGGGCGGCTGCCGTCTGAGAAACGGTACTGCGCGCCATGCTCGCTGGCCATCGGCAAAGCGAGAGGAGCCAGAAATTCGTCCACATCGGCTTGCTTTCGCCCGGTCACAATCGCGACCGCACCACCCAGAAGCCTGTGCAATGCCAGCAAAGTTGGCGGCAAACCGACTGGCACCTGAACACTGTCGGGCTTCGCTGCGATGTCCGTCAAAGTGCCGTCGAAATCAAGAAACAGAGCGTGGTCAACAGTCAGGGAGGGCATCAAGGGCATGTTCCCAGCACGATAGCAGACCTGCCCACATTCACAGTGGCCCGGACGGTCGGCAGCATCGCCGCGTTCGTGACGACCGGCCTTGAAACCGGGTACGTTAGTCGCCAAGTGACAGAGAGAATCCCGCCACCCGCCCAGAGCATTGCGAGCGCCATGACCGAATCCCTGCACATCGTCTGCCCCCACTGCCATACCACCAACCGCGTAGTCGCAGCCGATGTGAGCCGCGCGCCGGACTGCGGCCAATGCCACCAGAATCTGTTCACCGGTGCTCCCTTGGTGCTCGATTCGACCAGTTTTGATCGCCACATTGGGCGCAGTCAGATTCCCGTGATGGTGGATTTTTGGGCGCCCTGGTGTGGGCCTTGCCGACAGATGGCGCCAGCCTTTGCCCAAGCTGCTGCTGAGCTGGAACCGCACATGCGTTTGGCCAAACTCGATACCGAAGCGCACCCGCAGCCCGCAGCGCGCTTCCATATCCGCAGCATCCCCACGATGATTGTGTTCAAGGGCGGCAAGGAAGCAGCACGCGTCTCGGGTGCGCTGTCTGCTGGCGACATCGTGCGCTGGGCGCGCTCGGTGCTGTAAGGCTTCCAGCCTGACAAGTGTCAGTTTGTTCCCTGGGCAGACGATGCAGGCAAGTGCAGGTACGTGCAGATGGGTAAAGAGTCAGCGCATGTTGCCGGTATGCCCCAAGGAATAGCGACCCGGCTGCGGCCAGACGGTCAAGCCGTGCGGTTCAGCGCCGACGCGCACTTTTGATACTGCACCCGTGGTGGTGTCAAACCGGTAGACCACATCGTCGAACCGTCCCGACAGCCAGAGCCACTTGCCGTCGGCACTCACGTTGCCCATGTCGGGGCTGCCGCCCCCGGGGACTGGCCACTGCGCCACCACGGCTTGGGTGGCAAAGTCGATCACGGTCACCCCGCCCGGACCCTTTTTGGCGCCGTGGACCTTGTGCGTTCCGCGGTTTGAGACATACAGGCGCTTGCCGTCTCGGCTGGGATAGAGCCCGTGCGTGCCTAGCCCGGTGGGGATAAAGCCGACTTCCGTGAACGCGTCGCCGTCCAGCACGTGCACGCCATCGGCATCCATGTCGGCCACGAAGAAGCGCGTGCCGTCGGGCGATATGCGGATGTCCTGCGGCATGCCCTTGGTCGAGGTGCCAATCTCCGTTTTCAACGGGTTGAATACGGCATTCGACTCTGCAAAGCGCACGGCCGGCATCTTGAGCTTCAGGTAGCCCAGCACCACCCGGTTAATGAGATCGATCTTGGCTACAGTGCCGTCGAACTCACAGGTGAAAAGAGCGTATCGGCCGTCGATCGAGAATTCCGCGTGGTTGATGCCTCCGCATTTCGGCGTGTTGATCGAGTGCTGCAGCGCCAGCGTTTTCGGGTCTCGAAAATCCAGCCTGCGCCTGTCTTCGGCGACAACGATGAGGGACGCGCCATCGGGCGTGAAATACAGGTTGTAGGGATCGTCCACGGGCATCGACTTGCCTGCCTCCGCGGTGCGCGGGTCGATGGGCGTCAGGCTGCCCTTGTGGGTTCGCTCTGCGTTGTTGGCCACCCACAGGGTAGACAAATCCCACGACGGCACCACGTGTTGCGGGCCTTTGCCGACGCGCAGTGTGCTCACCACTTTCAGGGTGTGGGGGTCGATCACCGACACCGATTTAGAGCGCAGGTTGGGCACGTAAATCCGCTCAAGATGGTCTTTCACGGCAGAACTCATATGGTTCGGCGTGGTCTCGCTGTAGATGTTTCGCGGGTC
>JBBSRE010000186.1:0-6075 GCA_038243365.1 Burkholderiales bacterium
CTGACGGGGTCGACGTAAACCAGCCGCTGAAGCTCCAGCTCGGTCTTGTCCATGTCACGTCGAATGCGCAAGACACCCACGTACGCTAGAAGCAAGGCGATGCCCGCCGTCAAGCCGCTCACTGCTATGTACATTCCGACGCGACCCAGCAGCGGCCGCATGCTCGCGCCCACTACGATGCGTCCAACCTGTCGCCCCGCTTGCGTCACAGGGGCACTGACGTACAACAGGCCTTTGTGCTCCCAGCTGGCTGCACCGCTAGCGCCCTGCGATTCAAGACAAAGCGCTTCGCGGTCGTCGCCATAGGCAGGAGCAGGTGGATAACGCGCCAATACACTGCCAGTGATTTCCAAAAGCACCGCGCACATCACCGAAGGTGCCGCGCGCAGCGAGCTTAGTGTTTCAGTGGCAGCAGCTGCGTCCTTGAACAAAATAGGTGCGGCACTGTTATGTGCAGTGACTCCGGCTTGCACCTGAAGAGTTTCGACCAAGTCTGCCCGCAAAGCATAGTACGCGTAGCCGCTCATCAGGACGCCGGCAAAGACAAGGGCCATGCCCGCTGATTGCAATGAGGCAATCAGCAGCCGCCGGCCCAACTCGGGCGTTTTGCCCATCGTGGTGCTATCCCTCACTGGCGTACTGCCCTGGCCAATCGCAGCAGCTTGGAGCTGACCTGCACGCCGGCTTGGCGCAGTGCGATCAAATTCACCTCGAACGCCAACTTGGCTCCATTGCGAAGCAACTGGATGCCTACGTCAACCGCCGCTATCTCCGTCTCGTCGGCGATCCACACAGTGGCACCGCCGGACGCAACGCGTCTTCGCAACTCGATACGGTGCGTGTTCGATCCATCTGCAAATACAGCGTGGCACCTGCGCAGTTCAGTCGAGTTGCCAAGCTGACGCAGTTCTATCGGTACGCCTGCCATTCCGCGAGCAGCCAGCCTTTCCAGCGGCGTAACGAGGTCACTGCCGGCGCGTATGCACAAGATGAGAGGGCTTGCGACGTTGGGCTGGTGTTCGGGGGGCCATTCCGTGAACAACAACAGGTTGTAGACGATTGCAGCCTTTAGTTCGGGCTCGGCGACCGTGGCAGACCAAGCCAGTGGCGCCATCCATATGCTGGCCAGTACTACGCTCCACACGCGACGAACAATCACAAAGGGCAGCCTAAACGTCACTTCAGAACCTGAGATCCAATTTAACCCGCGCGCCGCGACCGTCCTGTGGAATCGTGCCGGGCATGGCCAAATCAGTACTCGGATCGCTCGCCCTGCGATCGAACAGGTTGTATACGCTAAAAGCGACACGCCAGTCGCGCCACGGCGCGTCATTGGAGATCGTTACGTCGGTCGTGCCAAATCCTGCCGCCTGACCTCGCGCTCCTATCGCAGAGGTAGACACGCCAACAGTCCATTGACCTATCAACGGCGTGATTAGCGCCATGTGGGCTATGTTGCGCGCAGTGTGCTTGCGAATTTCAGCAGGGCCAGCTGGCAACTGGCGGGCGTAGTTGATGCGGAGCCGGCTCTCAAGGGGAAGCGCTGCCTCCGCTTCGATTTCCACGCCGCGGGTAGAGAAGCTCCCAACGTTATTGAAGACCAGAAGGCCGTCATCCGGGTCAACGTTCTGCACGATCAGATTGCTCACACCGTTGCGGTAGAAAGAGCCTTTCCAGCGCAATGCAGCATTGGGTCGGTATTCCATGGCAATTTCATGGCCCCGGACTTTCTCATTGCGCAAGACGGCGTTGCCTTTGTAGCCACCCTCGCCGGGAAATTCGTAGTAGCGCTCGAATGCGTTGGCCTGCCGGTAGGCCGATCCGTAGAGATACTTCAGCGTCCACTGGGAGTTTGGCTGCCAAACCGCGCCCAGACGAGGGCTCAAAACCCCCTCGTTGGTTTCCGTCCGGTCGAACCGTCCGCCTACCGACAAGGACCATTGAGGGTTGATTTCGATCTGATCTTCGGCAAACAGCGACATGCGGTGGCCGTTGCGCCTGTCGTCGAGGTATGTGGCGTACGGCTCTACGTCAAAGTTGGACTGATTTCGCCGGGGTGAGCGTTGCAGCTCAAAACCAGTTACTAACTTGTGACCGCTCCAGCGGGTGGTGACCGCACGAGCTTCGATGCCTCGACTCTGTGCATCTACTTCGTCCCGGTTAAGCGTCACTGGTGGATAGTCCATTAAAAAGTCCCCGACATACCGATTGCGGCTGGCGTAGGCTCGCGCGGTCACTTCAACATCTGGAAGCGCGCGACCGGTCCATTGGAATGACCCGTGAGTTTGAACATCGCGCGATCGTGTGGCAGCGTCTCCAAACACGGTACTTGCGGTGGCAGGGGCACCCTTAAGGCGGTCGGCGTGGATCAACGTGGCACGGAAACCCGCACCGTCTTCGAGCCGGACAAAAAGACGGCTCTGTCTCTCCGCATCGGTACCTACTGACCAGCCGTTGCGTGTGTCTGGGCTGTCGTATTGTGGAAAATAAAGGTCGCCTCCGCGCGCGGTAGTGCGAGACGCCGACACCATTGCATTGAGACCACCGGCCTCGCCAGTCTGCAAGGTGGCCGTTGCCGTACGGAGGCGGCCACTGCCGGCCGAAACCGATGCCGTGCCATTTTTACCGCCCATGCTTCGACGGGTCACGACATTGATGACTCCAAACAACGCGTTGGCGCCATGAACCGCTGAGCCAGGCCCAGGGATGAACTCGACCCGCTCCACAAGATCAAGGTCGAGCGGAAATTCGGTACCTAAAAATGCTTGGTCGAAAACGCCATCGTTAATACGGTTGCCATCAATCAGCAGCAAGACGCGGGTGTTGTAGTCACCCGGTGTACTGACACCGCGGACGCCGAGGTAGCTGTAAGCACGGTCCGAATTGACATTGAGGCCGCGCACCGAATTCAGCACATCGCTCAAGCTACGGTAGCCCAAGGCTCGAATCTCCGCAGATGTGATCACCGTGGCTGAGGACGGAGCACTTCGCACAGACTGGGAAAACTTAGAAGCACCGGTGACTTCTAGCTCCAACAGAGCAGCCAGTGGCATGCCTGCGAGCTCGTGCATGTTCTCTATATCGGTCTCGGAACTACTTCGGTCTCGCCATGAGTCCGCTGCGAACGCCGAGTGCATGGCACATGACAACGTCAATACGGCCACCATGGAAACATAGGCACAGCGAAAGGGCAGCATAGAGATACGGGTGAATCAAAAAAGTGCCGCCAAAGCAAGGTAGATCGAGGCTGCACTACCTTTTCGGCATATTCCCAAGAGTCTTGAGCGACCGGAAACGGGCAATTACCCCCCTTACTGGCCATTTAGATGGTAACAGAAGGTATCAAGACTGCCCGGGCAGATTCCTACGCCTGTGCGGCCTGAATCCAGCCGATCTCATCCCGTGCTGGCTTCTGCCGGTACGACGCGATAGGCTCAATGGCTAAACGATTTGGCAGAAGGCTTGCCAAGGTGATGCGGTCGTCTCAGTCGTTCGTACGGTTCGTGCGGACCGAAACTTCTGGCACGGCGACAACGTCGGAATGCTGTCCGCTCTGGACCTGCCGGTGGTGCGAGGGCGGAAAAGAAGGCTGAACTAAGAACCCGCGTCAAACCGATTACTGCGGCTTCGCAGAGTCGCAAATTAAACGATTCGAACCTGCCATCCCATTGCGCCCACGGGGCTCACCGCATGTCGTTGCGGCTGGCGAGCTCGACAAAAAGGCCGCTGTGGTCCAGCCGGCCCAGACCATGATCGATGGCTTGGCTGTACAGGGTTTCCACCACGGTGGTGAGGGGAGCATCGAAGTCGATTTCTGCGGCTGTGGCCAGCACATTGCGCATGTCTTTGAGCTGCACGTTCATGCTGCCGCGCTGGGCAAAATCGCGTTCCACCATGCGCTGTCCGTGCAGCTGCAAGATGCGGCTATCGGCAAAGCCGCCAGAGATCGCCTCGCGCACCTTGGCCATGTCGGCGCCGCCCTTGGCGGCAAACAGCAGCGCTTCCGCCACCACGCCGATAGTCGCGCCGACGATCATCTGGTTGGCGAGTTTCGCAAGTTGTCCTGCTCCAGAGGGCCCAACCAGCGTGGCCCTGCCCAGCACCGAAAGCACCGGCTGCGCGCGGGCAAAGTCGGCTGCCGTTCCTCCCACCATGATGGCCAGCATGCCCGCTTGCGCACCGACCGTGCCGCCAGACACCGGTGCGTCCAGGTGCGCGATGCCCAGTTCGCCCAAGCGCGCTGCATGGTCACGCGCTTCGCTGGGCTGGATGGAGGCCATATCCACGAACAGCGCGCGCTGCGGCATCGCGCGCGCTACATCCTGTTCAAACAGAACGGCCGCCACCGCAGCTCCGTCGGCGAGGGCGCTGATGACGACATCGGCGCTGCCCACAGCAAGCTTGGCGTCCCGGTGCACCACGATGCCTGATAACTCCAGCGGCTGCGCGTTCTCGAACGTGCGGTTCCAGGCATGCACGGCATGGCCTGCGTCTCTGAGGCGCTTGGCCAGTAGGCCGCCCATCTGGCCAATACCCAGAACGGTGATGCGAAGCGGGGGGTCGATCATGGTGTTGTGTGTAGAAGGTGAGGCATTGCCATGCATCATCGGCCTTTGCGGCCGCAGAGGCTGTCGCTCAGCTTGCATCGTCGAGGGCGGGCCGTGTGAGGATCAAAAAGCAAGGAGATGATATGGAGCAGGACGTACAGGATGCCCACTGGCATGACCGCATGTACAACAACCGGGCGCTGGTGCCAGACAGCGCCGCCTATCTGGAGCGTTGGGCGAGGCGGTCAGCGGATGTCCGAATCAAACACGTTTGCACGCTCGACATTGTGTATGGCAGTTTGCCCAGTGAGACTTTGGATATCTTCGCGCCGCAGGTGGCTGCGCCTGCGGCAGGCGCGCCGGTGCTGGTCTTCATCCACGGCGGTTATTGGCGTGCGCTCGACAAATTCGACCATTCGTTCGTCGCGCCTGCGTTCACTGCGGCGGGGTGCCTCGTGGTGGTGGTGAACTACGCGCTGTGCCCCGGGACTGCTGATGCGCCCGTGTCGATCGCGCTGATCGGCGAGCAGATGGAGCGTGCCGTGCAGTGGGTGTGGGAGCACGTTGCGGACTACGGCGGCGATCCCGCACGCATCTCGGTGGTTGGCCATTCAGCGGGTGGACAGTTAGCGGCTTTTCTACTGGCCACGCCGTGGCAAACGCGCAGCCCGCGCCTGCCGGCGAACGTGGTGCGCAGCGCACTGTCGATCTCCGGCGTGCATTATCTCGAGCCGATTCTGCGCACCCCTTTGCTGCAGACGGTGCTCCAGGTCACCACCGACGAGGTGCAACGCTGCAGCCCGTGCCGACTTCCGCCTCCGGCGCATGGCACGTTGCTGTGCGCAGTCGGCGGTAACGAGAGCGCTGAATTTCTGCGCCAGAACCAGCTGATGCAGCGCGCCTGGGGTGAGGGCCTGGTGCCGCGCGCCGAGGCGCTCCCGGGCCTGAACCATTTCAGTGTGCTCGACACGCTCGCTGAGCCGGGCACCAAGCTACACGCGATGGCGCTTGAACTGCTGAACCAAGGCGCCTGACGCGGCAGGCGCCGTATTCACATCAGCAGATGCTCGCCCGCGTTGTCGCCGCCCAGCGTCACGTAGTTCACCTTGCGAATGTCCATGAGCTGTGTGCCGCCGGAGTAGCTGATGGAGCTTTGCACGTCCTGCTCCATCTCGATCAGCGTGTCTGCCAGCGTGCCTTTGATGGGCTCCAGAATGCGCTTGCCTTCCACGTGCTTATATTCGCCCTTGTTGAAGTCGCTGGCCGAGCCGTAGTACTCCTTGAAGCGCTGGCCGTCTTCCTCGACCGTCAGCCCTGGCGATTCTTCGTGCCCAGCGAACAGCGCCCCAATCATCCCCATCGACGCGCCAAAGCGCACGCTTTTGGCAATGTCGCCATGCTCGCGGATGCCGCCGTCGGCAATGATGGGTTTGGTGGCCACGCGAGCGCACCATTTCAGCGCCGACAGCTGCCAGCCACCCGTGCCAAAACCGGTCTTGAGCTTGGTGATGCAGACCTTGCCTGGGCC
>JBBSRE010000187.1:0-6041 GCA_038243365.1 Burkholderiales bacterium
CCTGCTACGGTTACTCCGGACCCTGCACCCACGGCAGCCTGAACTTGGTACGTCGACTTGAAATGACCGGAAACGGGGCGTTAGCCCCGTTTTTTTCGTCTGTGCGAGCAAGCTGTATTTCTAACTCGCCATGATTTGGCAGACCAGCCGCTTCGCGATCGACCTGCGCCGCCCGCAGGTCATGGGTATCGTCAACGTCACGCCGGATTCCTTTTCCGACGGCGGGCAGCATGCCAGCCCAGCCGATGCCATGCGCCACTGCGATGTGCTGCTGAAGCAGGGCGCTGATTTGCTCGACATTGGAGGCGAATCCACGCGCCCTGGCAGCCAACCCATGTTGCTGGCTGACGAGCTTGCGCGCGTGCTGCCAGTGGTACTGCATGCCCTGACACTGGGTGTCCCTGTGTCTGTAGACACCAGTAAACCGCAAGTCATGCGCGCGGTGCTCGATGCCGGCGCGGACATCATCAACGATGTGTGGGCACTGCGCCAACCAGGCGCTGCCGCAGCAGTGGCGGCGCACCCTGCTTGCGGCGTCTGCCTGATGCACATGCACCGCGAACCGCAGACCATGCAGGTCTCGCCCATGGAAGGCGACGTACCGGCGCAGGTCTTTCACTTCCTGAAGCAGCGCGCCTCGGATTTGCGGGCGCTCGGAATCGGCGCCAACCGTATCGTCGTGGACCCGGGGATAGGCTTTGGCAAGACGGTCGATCAGAATTTTTCTTTGCTGGCGCGTCAGCATGAATTGCTTGCAACTGGGCTTCCGGTTCTCGCAGGCTGGTCACGCAAGTCGCCGTTGGGCGCCATCACGGGGCTGAGCGTCAACGAGCGGTTGGTGCCCAGCGTGGTCGCGGCGATGTTTTCTGTGGAGCGGGGCGCGCGCGTAGTGCGCGTGCACGACGTGGCGGAAACTGTGCAGGCTCTGGCTGTGTGGCAGGCTGCTCAAATGGGACAGTCGAATGCCCCCAGGGGCGGTGTAGATTCCCCTGGGCGGTGATTTCGATTGACGGCCGGTAAGGGTGACCGCACAACCGCGATCAGGAAACGACAACGTCAACGACAAATAATGCGAGCAGAGGTAATAGAACATGAAGCGACAATATTTTGGTACCGATGGCATTCGGGGCACGGTCGGTGAGGCGCCCATCACGCCGGACTTCATGCTGCGACTGGGGCATGCGGTCGGGCGGGTGCTCAAGCGCAGCGAGGCCCGGCCCACGGTACTTATCGGCAAGGACACGCGCATTTCGGGTTACATGCTGGAGAGCGCCTTGGAATCGGGCTTCAACTCGGCCGGTGTCGATGTGGTGCTTCTCGGGCCCCTGCCCACCCCGGGTGTTGCCTACCTTACGCGCGCACAGCGAGCAAGTTTGGGCGTAGTCATCAGCGCTAGCCACAACCCGTTTTTCGACAACGGCATCAAGTTTTTCAGCTCCCAGGGCAGCAAGCTGCCTGACGCATGGGAGTTATCGGTGGAGGCTGCACTGACCGAGGCGCCCGTGTGGGCTGATTCCGCCTCGCTTGGCAAGGCGCGACGGTTGGAAGACGCGGCCGGCCGCTATATCGAATTCTGCAAAAGCACGTTTGCACAAGATCTCAGCCTGAAGAACCTCAAAATCGTGGTGGATGCCGCGCATGGCGCGGCCTACCAAGTGGCGCCCAAGGTGTTTCATGAGCTCGGTGCAGACGTCGTCGCCATGGGCTGCTCACCCGATGGTCTCAACATCAACCACGAAGTCGGCGCTACGCACCCCGACGCGCTGGTGCTTGCAGTGCGTGCGAACCGCGCAGATTACGGCATTGCGCTCGATGGCGACGCTGATCGCCTGCAGGTCGTGGATGCGACTGGCCGGCTTTTCAACGGCGACGAACTGCTCTACCTGTTGGCGCAGGAGCGCCTTGCACGCGGAGAGGCTGTGCCCGGCGTGGTGGGCACGCTTATGACCAACATGGCGGTGGAGCTGGCGCTGACGCAGCGCGGCGTGAAGTTCGTCCGCGCCAAGGTGGGCGACCGCTATGTGCTGGAAGAACTGACTCGCCACGGCTGGTTGCTGGGCGGTGAGGGCTCTGGCCATTTGTTGGCCCTCGACAAGCACACCACCGGGGATGGGCTGGTGAGTGCGCTGCAGGTGCTGCAGTGCGTAGTGCGCAGCGGCCGCTCAGTGGCTGACTTGCTGGCGGACGTGACCTTGTTTCCGCAGGTGCTGCTCAATGTGCGCTTGCCGCCTGATACCGACTGGCGCAGCAACCGGCTGCTCAGTGAGGAAACCGCAGCGGTGGAAGCCGAGCTTGACGGCGTGGGTCGCGTGCTGATTCGAGCCAGCGGAACCGAGCCTGTGCTTCGCGTGATGGTCGAGGCGCAAAACGGCGCGCAAGCCAGCCAGTGTGCGGAACGCCTGGCCAGCGCAGCACGCGCAGGTTAAGCGGGTTTTTTGCTCTTAATTATGTAGCTATTAGCGCAGGCTGGGTAGGCGCTAGAGGCCAATTTGGTGTAAATTTAATGCGCTTGCGGTAGCCGATGGGCACGGGCTATGGCCTGGTCACCTGCCTGTCGTTGCGTCCGGAATGGTCCTACGCCACGAGAAACTCTTCGATCAGCGCCGCAAGCGTTTCCGGCTGGTCGTGGTGCAGCATGTGGCCCGCGTCCTCGATGACGGCCGTGCGGCAATCGCTCACCGATTTCAGTCGCTCGTGGTATTCGGCCAGCGTGTACCGGCCTTGCCACCACTGGCTCAGGCTGTCACCGCTGGCCTCCACGGCCAGCGTTGGTGCGGTGATGGCCCCGTAGATCGCCAGCGCCTCGTCTGCGCGATAAATCTGCGCGCTTTTGACCTTGTGTGCAGCATCGCCCAGGATACGGAACTGCCCATTCGCCTCTTCTACCGACCAGTGCTGTGCCAGCCATTCCGCCTTGTCCTCCGACAGACGAGGGTTGGTCTTCATCAGGCGGCGCGCCACCCCAGCCAGGCTGTCGTAATGCTTGAGTGCCAGTTCGCCGCGCTCCAGCTTGCGGATCTCATCCATCCACTCGGCATAGCGTGTCACTGCGCTCTCAGGCTTTGCCGCGGGCAGTCCGAAACCTTCCAGGTTCACCAGCCGCCGCACGCGCGACGCTCGGACCCCTGCGTACAGCATCGCCACATTGCCTCCCATGCTGTGTCCGACAAGGTCAATGGGCTGGTCGGGCGACAGGTGGTCGATAAGCTGATCCAGATCCGCCAGATAGTCAGCGAACACGTAGTGGTCTGCAGGCACTGGCGGCCGGGTCAATCCGAACCCGCGCCAGTCGGGGGCGACGATGCGCCGGCCTTGCGCAAAATCGTCGGACAACGCATCCACCATGAACTGGTAGGAAGCGCCGACATCCATCCAGCCGTGCACCAGCACCAGCAACGGAAGGTCGGCTTGGGTCCGGCTTTGGTCGCTCGACGGCCCCCATTGCCACACGTGGTAGTCGAGCGATCGAACAGGGTAGAAAACGGAACGGGCTGGTCGCTTGGCGGAGTACATCGTGGCAATTATTGGCGCAGACGCCGGCTTGGGCAGTCCTGACTGAGACATGGCTTTCGGAGCGCAACTCGATTGCAACACGCAAAGTGCCGCAGCAATCGCCGGCCCAAGCGCAGAAATACCGCACCTCGTAAACTGATCCGTTTGCCGCCACTGGAAATCTATGGACACCCTGCGACTCGGACAAAGCGACCTTCACGTCACCCCCATCTGCCTTGGAACCATGACGTTCGGCGAACAAGTAGATGAAGCCGCTGCGCACGCCATCCTTGATCGGGCGGTGGAGCGCGGGGTGAACTTTATTGATACGGCAGAGATGTACGCGGTGCCGGCGCGGGCGGAAACGTTTGGCGCTACCGAAACTATTCTGGGCAACTGGTTTGCTGCGCGCCCCGGTTTGCGTGCCAAAGCCGTGCTTGCCACCAAAGTGGCGGGGCCGTCTCGCGGCATGCCGTGGGTGCGCGATGGGAAAGGCATGACGCCCGCCGACATCGTTGCCTCGTGCGAGGCCAGCTTGCGCCGGCTTCAAACCGACGTCATCGACCTCTACCAAATTCACTGGCCCGAGCGCCATGTGCCCGCGTTTGGCATGAAGTACTACGACCCGTCGAAGGAAACGACCGAAACTCCGATTCGCGCTCAACTCGAGGCGCTGGCTGGCTTGGTGCGCGCAGGCAAAGTGCGGCACATCGGGCTGTCGAACGAAACGCCTTTTGGCGTGCATGAGTTTGTCAGGCTGGCCGAAGAACATGGTCTGCCTCGCGTGGCCACCGTGCAAAACCCGTATTGCCTGATCAACCGGAGCTATGAGAACGCGCTGGACGAAACCTGCCACCGGCTGGACGTCGGCCTGCTGGCTTACTCACCCTTGGGTTTCGGGTTGCTGACTGGCAAGTACGACAAGAGCGGCATCGAAGGTCCCGGCGCGCCAGCGGGCGCCCGGATCTCCAGCTATGCCAGTGTGCGTAAACAACGCTGGGGCCGGCCCGAGGCCCTGACGGCTTCGCGCCGTTACAACGAACTGGCGCGTGACCATGGATTGACGCCGACGCAGCTGGCGCTGGCCTTTTGCTACACCAAGTGGCAGGTGGCCAGCACCATCATCGGCGTGACCTCGCTGGCTCAGCTCGACGAAGACCTCGACGCTTACGGCACCCAGCTCAGCCCGGACGTGCTGGCTGCCATCGACGCGCTGCGCTGGGAGACCGGCGACCCGGCGATTTGAGTCTTGCGTGAGATATTGATGTAAAAATGGCTGCTAGCGCTTGCTGGACAAGCGCGACCAGCTATCAAAAGTGAAGTGACATGGCGCGCAAGGACAAGTCCGAACATGTAAGCGAAACGCCCGCCACGCAGCTGCTGCGGGCTCACGGCGTTCCGTTTACCAGTCATCCCTACGACTATCTGGAGCATGGCGGCGCGCTTCACAGTGCGGATGTGCTCGGGCTCGATCCGTTCTGCGTGGTCAAGACACTGGTCATGCAGGATCAGGAAGCCAAGCCATTGCTCGTGCTGATGCACGGTAACCGGAACGTCTCCACCAAAAGCCTGGCGCGCGAGATCGGCGCCAAATCGGTGGAGCCCTGCACGCCCGAGGTGGCGCATCGTCACAGTGGTTATCTGGTGGGCGGTACCTCGCCATTTGGAACGCGCCGCGACATGGCGGTGTACATCGAAGCCAGCATTCTTTCGCTGCCTCGTATTGCGATCAATGGAGGTCGCCGCGGCTTTCTGGTGCAACTTGATCCTCAATTCTGTGTTGCCTTGTTGGGCGCCAAGCCGGTCCACTGCGCGTTGGCCAAGTAGGCGGCTCTGCGCATTTGCGCTGGCAGAATGGAACGCCATCTGCTGCGCCAACCATCGCGAGAACACGGGCGAGAACACGAGAGAGAACACTCGCGCCGTATCCCCGCATGGTTTTGTAGCTCATGGCCTCGCAACCTTTGGAGTCTGATTCGTGCCACTTGTCTATAGCTTTGCCGCAGTGCTCGCCGCGTATTTGCTGGGTTCGCTCTCGTTTGCCGTAGTGGTCAGCCGGATGATGGGCTTGGCCGATCCCCGCACCGTGGGCAGCAAGAACCCGGGCGCTACCAACGTGCTGCGCTCTGGCAATAAAGCTGCTGCCGTCCTCACTCTGCTGCTTGACGCGGCCAAGGGCTGGCTGCCGGTGGTGCTCGTGCGTTGGTATGGCGCGCCTTATGGCTTGGGCGATGGCACGCAGGCGTTGGTGGGCCTGGCGGCATTTATCGGTCATCTGTGGCCTGTGTTTTTTCGTTTCCAGGGTGGCAAGGGCGTGGCCACAGCGCTCGGCGTGCTGGTGGGAATCAGCCCGTGGCTGGGCCTGGCGACGGGCGTGACTTGGCTGATCGTCGCATTCTTCTTCCGCTATTCGTCGCTGGCGTCGCTGGCCTGCGCGTTGTTCGCACCGGTCTATTACGTGATCGCAGGAGGCGTGGTGTGGGACGCAGAGCGCAGCATCGCGGCCGCCATCGTGGTCATGTCAGGCCTGCTGGTGTGGCGCCACAAGG
>JBBSRE010000188.1:0-5979 GCA_038243365.1 Burkholderiales bacterium
GTTCTTATCTCGGGCAAAGCGCAGCGCTGGACTTAGGCTTGTCACGGCGCATACAGAACACCACGCGGCGCTCGGCACAGGCCCCACAGGCGCAGGCCTGCGCGTTCAGCCAGCAGCACGCCAGTGGCCGTGGGCGCAGAAATCGTGGCCAGTGCGGCGATGCCGACCCGCGCGCACTTGCGCACCAGTTCGTGGCTGCCACGGCTGCTGAGAATGACAAACCCCGGCTCTGCCAAGCGATCGTTGCGAGCGAGCCACCCGATGAGCTTGTCCAGTGCGTTGTGCCGGCCGATGTCTTCTGCCACAACCGCCAATTGCAAGAATCCTTCGGCGACCCCACCCGACCCCCGCTCGGCGAGCACCGCCCAACCGGCAGCATGCAATGAGCCCGTGTGCGCGTTGTGGGGTTGTTGCGCGGCAAGCGCATCGAATGCGGTCAACACGGCGTCTAAATCGACCCGGTGCACCCAGTCGCGCAGAGGCACCTGCGCAGGTGTCATATCGAGCGCTGCCAAGCTCTCCACCCCGCACACGCCGCACCCGGTGCGGCCTGCCAGGCTGCGTCGGCGGTTCTTCAATCGTGCGAAGCTGCGCGCCGAGACCTCCATGTGGACTTCCAGGCCAGTGACACCTGGCGGCAACTGGGCCGCTTCACCAGCCAGATGCACGGCTGTGCCATGGCAATCGGCCGCACTGTCGAGAATCCCTTCGCTGAGCGCAAAGCCCAGCGCGAAGTCCTCCAGGTGCTCGGGGGTTGCCATCATCACCGCGTGCGAAATGCCGTTGAAGACCAATGCCACCGGCAGTTCGGTGGCAAGGACATCAGAACGCGCTACGCCAGCCGCAGGCACGCCCGGCTCTCCGAACACGTGCACGCCCCGCTGCGCAATCGCCTCCAGCGGTGTGAAAGCGTTCATGCCGCAGGCCCGTCGTCGGTATGCGCCAGCCGGCCATACAAGGCGGCACGGCCTGCATCGGTGAGGTGCACGAGCCAGCGCCCATCGCTCTGCTCAACCTGCACCCAGCCCGGCCCTGCGTGCCCAGCAAACACAGCGTTGTCCATCATGGAAAGCTCGCGCAGCAGCACGCTGGCGCCTTGGCCCAGCTGCTTGCACAGCCGCGGCAGCGATACGCCTCCGGTGTTCGTGCGGTCAGCGCTCGCCAACGCCACCAGGATTGCCTGCGCGAGAGGCGAGACCGCGCGATTCATACCAACGCCGCTTGCGAAAACCTCTCGGCAGTACCTGCCGCCACGTGCGGCATCAGCAGCACGGGAATCGACTTCGAGGTCGGCGTACCAGCAGCGTCAGCCACGGCCGAGAGCGGCACCAAAGGGTTGGTTTCCGGGTAATAGGCCGCAATGTTGCCTCGCGGGATGTCGTAGGCGACCAGACGAAAGCGCGCCGCGCTGCGGGCTTGGTCGTCGTTCCACACAGTGTGCAGGTCGACCCAGTCACCATCCTTCAGGCCCAGCGCGCGTATGTCCTCTGCGTGAATGAACACCACGCGGCGCTGGCCGTAGACACCGCGGTAGCGGTCATCCATGCCGTAGATCGTGGTGTTGTACTGGTCGTGCGAGCGCACCGTAGTCAGCGTGAAAACGATCTGGTCCTTGTGGCGGGCGCGAGCCTGGTGGGAGGGCGTGTCCTGCGGCACCGCCGGCGCGTGCAGGCTGGCCTTGCCAGACGGTGTCTCCCACACACGCTCGCTGGCGGCGTTGCGCAGCCTGAAGCCACCCGGCACCGCCACCCGCCGATTGAAATCGTGAAAATCGGGGAACACCTGCTCGATGAGGTCGCGGATCCGAGCATAGTCCTCCACCAGTTGCAGCCAAGGCACGCTGCTGCGCACGCCCAGCGTGGCCGTTGCCAGGCGCGCCACGATGGCGGGCTCAGACAGCAAATGCTCGGACGCTGGCGGATTGATGCCGGCAGACAGGTGCACCATGCTCATCGAATCTTCCACCGTCACGCCTTGAGCGCCGCCGGCTTGCAGGTCAATCTCCGTGCGCCCCAGGCACGGCAAGATCAGCGCGGCCCGGCCATGCACCAGGTGACTGCGGTTGAGCTTGGTGGCGACATGCACCGTGAGCTCGCAGCGGCGCAGCGCCTTCCAGGTTTCCAACGTGTCCGGCGTGGCCGCAGCAAAGTTGCCGCCGAGCGCAAAGAACACTTTGCCTTGCCCGCTTTGCATAAGACGAATAGCTTGCACCACGTCGACGCCTTGGGCACGTGGCGGCTCAAAGCCGAACACATGCTGCAACCGATCCAGCAATTCCACCGGCGGCTTTTCCCAGATGCCCATGGTGCGGTCGCCCTGCACATTGCTGTGGCCGCGCACCGGGCACGGGCCTGCGCCCGGCCGACCAATGTTGCCGCGCATCAGCAGCAGGCTGACGATGGCCTGGATCGTGTCCACCGCATATTTGTGCTGCGTGATGCCCATGCCCCAGCAGGCAATGACGCTGTCTGCGCTCAGATAAATATCGCCGGCTACGCGCAGTTGCGCTTCGGTCAAGCCCGATTCCTGCTCCAGGAGCGCCCACGACTCAGCGTGCAACTCTGCTGCCAGTGCATCAAAGCCCGTGGTGTGTTCCGCGATAAAACCGTGGTCCAGCACGCCGCTGCCGCGCGCGTCGTCCTGTTCCAGCACATGTTTCATCAGCCCCTTGATGGCTGCCAGGTCACCGCCCACCCGCAGCTGGAAATAGTGTGTGCTGATGGGTGTCGAGCCCATCGTCGCCATCTCCAGCGCATTTTGCGGGTCCGCAAACCGCTCCAACCCACGCTCGCGCAGCGGGTTGAAGCTGACGATGCGTGCGCCCCGCTGGTGCGCCGCGCGCAGCTCGCCCAGCATGCGCGGGTGGTTGGTGCCGGGGTTCTGGCCAAAAATGAAGATGGTGTCGGCCACCTCGAAATCCTGCAGCGTGACCGTGCCCTTGCCCACACCAATCTGCGGCTTCATCGCAGCGCCGCTGGGCTCGTGGCACATGTTCGAGCAGTCGGGGAAATTGTTGGTGCCGTACTGGCGCACGAACAGCTGGTACAGAAATGCCGCCTCATTGCTGGTGCGCCCGGACGTGTAGAAAATGGCCTGATTCGGGTCGGGCAGCGCATTCAGGTGCCCAGCAATTAAAGCGAAAGCATCGTCCCAGGCGATGGGCAAGTAACGATCCGTCGCTTCGTCGTACGCCATCGGATGCGTCAGCCGCCCCTGGTCCTCCAGCCAGAAGTCACTCTGCTGCATCAGCTCGGTCACGGTGTGCCGGGCAAACAGCTCTGGCACTGTGCGCCGCGCCGTAGCCTCTGCCGCCACCGCCTTGACGCCGTTTTCGCAAAACTCGAACGTGGACGCGTGGTTGCGGTCAGGCCAGGCGCAACCGGGGCAATCAAAGCCGTCGGGCTGGTTGGTCGACAAAAGCGTCTTGCTGCCCTTGATCGCAATGTCGTGGCGCAGCAGCGTGTTTTTCACGCTGTTAAGCGCTCCCCAGCCACCAGCAGGGCCTTCGTAAAACTCGATTTTTTGCTGGGTCATGAATCACTCTCGATAGGCGGCTGCAACGCAACGATTGTGGCTTTGATCGCGCTGGGCTGTTGGTCTACGCCAACCCGCGCGACGGCCCGTTTAGGCTGTCCGGCTGTCCGGCTGTCCGAATCCCGTCCCCATCCCCTTTTTCTGCGCCGAGGAGCGCAGGCTCTGGCGGATCAGGGCTCGCGATTGTCGGAGCACCGCAGGTGCGAGTTCGAGCGAGACCCCGCCAGAGCCGAGCACCGCAGGTTGCCCCGCGCAACGCGCGGGGACGCAGTCAGTGGGGCCGCCTCCTTTTGCCTTCTTTTCTTGGTGGACAAGAAAAGAAGGTGCGCCGCCGGGCGCATCTCCCGGCACCCGCCCTATGAAAACTGGCGCGTTGAAATCAACCGCAAGGCCCTCACCCAGCACTCTCCAGCGAAAAAGTGAAGCCCGCCACAGCAGAAAAATCACTATCAATAAAATAGCTGCTTGCGCATACACATAAAGCGCTAGAGGCCAATTCCACCACAAAATATCGCCAAACACTTCAGCAGCATTCGGAGCCCCTCTCCCTCACGTCTCCTGCGACATCTTGATCGTCGGAAACTTGGCCGAAAAATCCTTCGCCTGCTCCGCAATTTTCACCGCCACACTGCGCGCCACCTTGCCGTAAATCTGCGCCACCTCCCCCTGCGGATCAGCCGCCACAGTCGGCGTGCCCCCGTCGGCCTGCAAGCGAATCTGCATGTCCAGCGGCAAGGCACCCAAGTAGTCCATGCCGTACTCGGCCGCCATGCGCTTGCCGCCATCCTCGCCAAAAATGTGCTCCACATGGCCACACTGGCTGCAGACGTGTGCGGCCATGTTCTCCACGATGCCCAGAATCGGCACGCCCACTTTCTCGAACATCTTGATTGCCTTGCGCGCGTCGAGCAGCGCGATGTCTTGCGGCGTGGTGACAATCACCGCACCAGTCATGGGCACCTTCTGGCTCAGGGTGAGCTGGATGTCGCCGGTACCCGGCGGCATGTCGACGATCAGGTAGTCCAGGTCGTGCCAGTTGGTCTGGCGCAGCAGTTGGTCCAGCGCCTGCGTCGCCATCGGACCGCGCCAGATCATGGCCTGATCCGGCTCCACCAAAAAACCGATCGACATCACCTGCACGCCATGGTTCTCCATCGGCTCCATGTGCTTGCCATCCAGACTCTGCGGGCGCCCGTTGATGCCGAGCATCATGGGCTGGCTGGGGCCATAGATGTCCGCATCCAGCACACCCACGCGCGCGCCCTCGGCCGCCAGCGCCAGTGCCAGGTTGGCGGCAGTGGTGCTCTTGCCCACACCGCCCTTGCCCGAAGCCACGGCAATGATGTTCTTGACCTGCGGCAGCAACTGCACGCCGCGCTGCACCGCGTGGGCGGTGACCTGGCTGCTTAGATTCACCTGCACCCTCTCAACCCCGGAAACGGCCATGGCGGCCTCGGTGAACGCAGCCCGCAAGGATTCAAACAAAGTTTTCGCGGGGTAGCCTAGCTGCACGTCAAAAGCCACGTCTCCGCCGCTGATCTGCACGTTGCGCAGCGTGCGCGCGCTGACAAAATTTTTGCCGGTGTGGGGGTCGAGCACCGCACTCAGGGCGGCCAGCAGGTCGTGTTCGGCAACAGCCATCGTTCATTTCTCCGGAGGGTGATCTCAAGGCAAGGCGTAAGTCTAGGGATGTCCTGCATAACCCTCGCAGGGATGGGGTGGTGCGAATCGTAGGGCGCAGCACTTCTTCTCTTGGCCGCAATGAGCGGGCAAGGGGTCGCCACACCGACAAAATGCCAACAGAGCGGAGCGCGAAAATCCGCGTCACATCGACCGCTGGGCGTGGTGCCTGATATCTGCCACGTTGGTGCAAGACAATGCGCGTTGTGGGCGGTGTGCCCCGATCCGTATCCGACGAAAGACTGAAGTGAAACTGAAGATGGCCGAGAAGTCGCTGTTTGCGATTCTTTTGCGCTCGCCCTGGTGGGCGAGCTTTCTGCTAGCGGGCGCCGTCACTCTGGCTGTGGCTGCACTGGCGCCCGACCGTTTCCGCTGGCTGGGCGCCTTTGGCGCGCTGCCCCTCTACGGCGTGGGCTGCGTGGCTGCCTGGCGGCAGTGGCAGGCGCCGCCCAAAGCGGCGGTGGCGGCGCAAGCGACCGCGCTGCGCAGCATGGCATGGCGCGAATTCGCCGCCGCGCTGGAACGCACCTGGGCAGCCCAAGGCGCGAAGGTGCAAAGCATCACCGGGCTGGAGGCTGATTTTTGTGTAGAACAAGGCGGTCGCACTACGCTGGTCAGCGCCCGCCGCTGGAAAGCCGCGAGCCACGGCGCTGACGCCATTAGCCATCTGGCAGACGCCATGCGCAAGCGGGACATTGCGCATGGCCGGTACCTGTTGAGCCACGGCACGGTCAGCGACAGCGCGCGCGATTTGGCACGCACCGA
>JBBSRE010000189.1:0-5961 GCA_038243365.1 Burkholderiales bacterium
ACAGAGGTGGGCGGTGATCTGCTCACCATCGAAGCTGCGACCATGCCGGGGAAAGGTGTCATCACGCGCACTGGCTCCCTGGGCGATGTGATGAAGGAATCCGTCGAGACCGCGCGGACTGTGGTTAGGAGTCGTGCTCGCTCGCTGGGCATCCGCGACGATGTATTCGAAAAACGCGATGTCCACGTGCATGTCCCTGACGGCGCCACGCCCAAGGACGGGCCGAGCGCAGGAGCTGCCATGGTGACCGCGATGGTTTCGGCACTGACAGGCATTCCCGTCCGAGGGGATGTCGCCATGACGGGCGAGATCACCCTGCGCGGAGAAGTGACGGCCATCGGCGGGCTCAAGGAAAAATTGCTCGCTGCCCTGCGTGGTGGAATCAAGACCGTGCTTATCCCCGAGGAAAACGTCAAGGACCTTCAGGACATCCCGGCCAACGTCAAAACCGACTTGGAGATCGTGCCGGTCAGATGGATCGACAAGGTGCTGGAGTTGGCGCTGGAGCGCGAGCCGGTGGCACTGACCGATGAAGAGGTGGCAGCCGCAAACCTGGCTGCAGCGGAGAAAGCCGCTTCGCGTGCTGGAAGCGATGCTGTAAAACACTGAAGTCGGTTGTTGAAAAGCGCGGTTTTTTGCGCTACAATCTGGCGCTCAGCAAACTGCAGTTTCAGAATTGCAGCATGCAGAAAACGCGGGAATAGCTCAGTTGGTAGAGCGCAACCTTGCCAAGGTTGAGGTCGAGAGTTCGAGCCTCTTTTCCCGCTCCAGAGTGCAGAAAAAAAGGGAAGCAGCCGCTTCCCTTTTTTATGATCTCCAAATTTTGGGCGCGGTAGCAAAGCGGTTATGCCCCGGATTGCAAATCCGGTTAGCGCGGTTCGACTCCGCGCCGCGCCTCCAAGTTTTCCGTTAAAGATGGGGTAGCACGGGAGATTTTTGAAGTATAATTTTGGGCTGGGTGCATTGCTGATCTGTTTAAGTGAAGCGTGTTGCCCAGCAGTGCGGGAATAGCTCAGTTGGTAGAGCGCAACCGTGCCAAGGTTGAGGTCGAGAGTTCGAGCCTCTTTTCCCGCTCCATTTTAAAAAAGGGAAGCTTCGGCTTCCCTTTTTCTTTGTGCTCTCTGCGGTGCCCGCACGTTGATGTGTGCTGTCCATTGCGCGCTCTGCCCACTGGGGTTACGCTGACGGACAGCGCAACTCCCGTGAGCGCCCCGATGGTGAAATTGGTAGACACTGCGGACTTAAAATCCGCCGCTTCTCGAGAGAGGGCGTGCCGGTTCGATCCCGGCTCGGGGCACCACCAAGATTCAACAATGTCAAATTTCAACGCACCTCTCGAAATCCATTTGCACGGGGATGTTCCCTTGCGTGCCGAGGTTACTTACGAGCAGCTGCAGGATGCGCTCAAACCCCTGTGGGTTTATGCGGGTATGCGATCACTTGCCGACGGCGCAGCCAGCGCATACGAGGAAGAGCCTGGCATCGCGCTCGACACCAAGCAACAGCTTCTGCAAATCTGCTGGACCGTTCGCGGCGATGAGGATTTCAGGCAGTCGCTTGACGAAGTCTGTATGAACCTCAATGAGCTCGCTGAACAAGGCGCCGCGATCGAGGTGACTTACTACGACGTCGAATTTGATGAGGACGACGAAGAAGAGGAGGGTGACTCTAGGGACGACTTCTCCATCGTCTTTGTAGGCCCGACACCGGCCGCCATCATGCAGGTGCAGCGCGACCTGTTGGTGCACGACGTGGTGAACATGATGGAGCGCCACTTTGATGGTGCCGAGCTGGGCGGTGTTGTCGTTGAGATCGACAAGTTGTTTACGCAGCGTTTTGATGCTCTTGTGAACTCGTTAGAGATCGGTAGGCCGCCACGTGGACCGGGCGGGCCGGGGGGCACGGGAGGAAGCCACGGCGGTGGCGGGCGGCGTCCACGTCATCTGCACTAGACATGGACCCCGCGCGCGCACTGGTTGCGCGCTACCTCGGCGCTTACTCTGCCCCGTTGCAGGCGCAGATTCATGGTCTCCTGAGCGGTGATGGCGCTGACCTCGCGGCGCTGTTGCTGCGCAAATTCCCTAGTGGGCATGCCGTAAGAAGTGACACCGCACTTTACGACTATGTGGGCGCGCTCAAGGCTCGCCATCTGCGCAGTGCACCGCCATTGCACAAGGTTGCATTCGACAACTCCATGCACGCGGTGCGCAACGCACTGGGCCTGCAAATCAGTACGTCCAGAGTGCAGGGACGCAAACTGAGCGCTCGGCGCGAGATTCGCATTGCCAGCGTGTTCCGTCACGGCCCCGAGGAATTTTTGCGCATGATCGTGGTGCATGAGCTTGCGCATCTGCGCGAGCGCAACCATGACAAGGCTTTCTATCAGCTCTGCCAACACATGGAGCCCAACTACCACCAGCTGGAATTTGACCTGCGCGTGTACCTGACTTATTCGGAGTTCGCAGGCATTCGCTTATGGATGCCAGATGCTATAAATAGAATAGCTGCTTACGCTTAGCCAGTAAGGGTTTTCATCGGTTTTGGTGTTGTATTTTACCGCGCCGAGAGTCTTCTTACTTCAGTTTTAATGCCCAACCATCGCTGAGCCGCCTGGGCTAGTGAGTTTCCGTCGCCGGTGCTGAGCAGACGGACGCCGCCGACCAGATCAGAGGACTGCGCTGTTGCGAGTTGTCCTCTTGCCGCGAGCAGTCGCTGGGTCTGGAGTGCGACCGGGCCGCCTGTACTGAATATCTGCACCTTGGTGCCGATCACGTCCTGGATAAAGGCTTGCGCGAACACATAGTGTGTGCACCCGAGCACCAGCGTGTCAGCCGCACCCGCTTCACTACCGAACGGACCGAGTGCGGCCAGATACTGGCTGCATAGCTCCAGCGTTCGGCCGTGCAAGGCGCGTGCGCCCCCATCCACAAGAGTGCTGGGGTCGTCCTGTGCCAGTTCGGCTTCGATGGCACTCGCCAACCCATCGCACGCCTGAACCCGGCACTGCACGCCATGGGGCATGCTAGCGACAAGCTTTGCGAAGCGCGAGCTGGTGGCGGTGCCCCTCGTGGCCATGACCGCAATGTGACCGGTGCGGCTTGCCATGGCTGCGGGCTTGACCGCCGGTTCCACGCCCACCACTGGCAGATGCGGAAAGCGTTGGCGCACTTGGTCGATGGCCGCTGCAGTGGCCGTGTTGCAAGCTATCACCATGGCTTTGACGCCGTGCTGCTGCACCAGATACCGCGCAAGCGTCTGCGTGCGCCGCATTACGAACGCATCGCCACGCTCTCCGTAAGGTGCGTTACCGGTATCGGCAAGATAGATGAACTGCTCAGCCGGCATTTCGGCGCGCAGTGCTTGCAGCACGCTCAGTCCGCCGATTCCGCTGTCGAAAACGCCGATCGGCGCGTGGTGTGGCATGGAAGTGATTCCAGAGCCAGCAGCAATTGCCGACGCCGGCAATGGTACGAACCTTAGACGCTCGCCAGCTCGATGAACTCGCCCGCAGCGATGCGCTTTTGCCACTCTGCCGGGCCGGTGATGTGCGCACTGGTTCCGCCCGAATCCACCGCCACGGTCACCGGCATGTCCACCACGTCGAACTCATAAATGGCTTCCATGCCGAGGTCTTCGAAACCCACGACTCGGGATGTCTTGATGGCTTTGGATACCAGGTAGGCCGCGCCGCCCACTGCCATCAGATATGCACTCTTGTGCTGCTTGATGGCTTCGATGGCGGCTGGGCCTCGCTCTGCCTTTCCCACCATGGCGATGAGGCCGGTCTTGGCAAGCATCATGTCGGTGAACTTGTCCATGCGGGTGGCGGTCGTCGGGCCCGCCGGACCCACTGCCTCACCCTTGACCGGGTCCACCGGGCCGACGTAGTAGATGACGCGGTTGGTGAAGTCGACCGGCAGAGGCGCCCCTTTGGCGAGCATGTCCTGGATGCGCTTGTGGGCCGCGTCGCGTCCGGTCAGCATCTTGCCGTTGAGCAACAGGGTTTCGCCTGATTTCCAGGTGGCAACCTCGGCGGGCGTGAGTGTGTCCAGGTTCACCCGGCGGCTCTTTTGCGTATCCGGCGCCCATTCGACCTTGGGCCATAGGTCGAGCGACGGCGGATCGAGGTACACCGGGCCTGAGCCGTCCATCACAAAATGCGCGTGCCGCGTGGCGGCGCAATTGGGAATCATGGCGACCGGCTTGCCCGCCGCGTGGGTGGGGTACATCTTGATCTTCACATCCAGCACAGTCGTCAGGCCGCCCAGGCCCTGCGCGCCTATGCCGAGCGCATTGACCTTGTTGAACAGCTCGATCCGCAGTTCTTCGGTTTGCGTGAGCGGATCGCCGCGTGACGACTTGGCCTGCAGTTCGTACATGTCCAGGTCTTCCATCAGGCTTTCCTTGGCCATCAGCACGGCCTTTTCCGCCGTGCCGCCAATGCCGATGCCCAGCATGCCGGGCGGGCACCAGCCGGCGCCCATGGTGGGAACGGTCTTGAGCACCCAGTCGACCACGTCGTCGCTCGGGTTGAGCATCATCATCTTGCTCTTGTTCTCTGAACCGCCGCCTTTGGCTGCGACGGTGATATCGAGCTTATTGCCGGGCACGATCTCGGTGAAGATCACGGCAGGCGTGTTGTCCTTGGTGTTTTTGCGGGCAAAGAGTGGGTCCGCCACCACGCTGGCGCGCAGGGTGTTGTCCGGGTGGTTATAGCCCCGCCGCACGCCCCCGTTAATGGCGTCGTCCAGGCTGCCAGGGAAATTTTCAAAGCGCACGTCCATGCCTACTTTGAGGAACACGTTGACGATGCCGGTGTCTTGGCAGATGGGGCGGTGGCCAGTGGCGCTCATCTTGCTGTTGGTCAGAATCTGAGCCATCGCATCCTTGGCCGCTGGGCTCTGCTCAAGCTCCCAGGCGCGTGCCAGGTGCGCAATGTAGTCAGCCGGGTGGTAGTAGCTGATGTACTGCAGGGCCGCAGCGATGGATTCGGTCAGGTCTTCGTGGCGAATACGGGTGGTCATGGCGTGGAAATGCTCTTGTCGCAGAAGCTGGAATTATCGCGCGCGTGCCTTGCGTGGCACTGTCACCGTCAGCTGACGGCTCTCATTGACGTGCTCCAAACCCGGACAGGCTTATGCTGGCAAGCGTGCGCACCTGGCGCCCCCGTAAGCCAACGAAAGCTGTCATGTCTTCACCCCGTGTACCTTCCGAACCCAAGCGCAGCGAGCGCGACACCTTTGGCCTGATCGATGTACCGGCCAAACGTCTGTGGGGTGCGCAGACGCAGCGCTCCCTCCAGCATTTCGACATCTCGGGCGAACAGATGGCGCCCGAGCTGTTGCGCGCGCTTGCGCAGGTCAAGCGCGCGAGTGCGCAGGTCAACCACGCCTTGGGCCTGCTCGATAACGCCAAGACGTCGGCCATCGCCGGAGCGGCTGATGAAGTGATCGCCGGTCAGCACGCCGCCGAATTCCCGCTGGTGGTGTGGCAGACCGGTTCCGGCACGCAGACCAACATGAACATGAACGAGGTGTTGGCCAACCGCGCAAGCGAGCTGCTGGGCGGAACGCGGGGCGAGGCGCGCTTGGTTCATCCCAATGACGACGTGAACAAAAGCCAGTCCAGCAACGACGTGTTTCCCACTGCCATGCACGTGGCCGCCGTTGATGGACTCGTTAACCACCTCCTGCCATCGCTTATAGCGCTGCAAAGCACGCTGGCCGGCAAGGCGGAAGCTTTCCAGGACATCGTGAAGATCGGAAGAACCCACCTGCAGGACGCAACGCCCATCACGCTGGGCCAGGAGATATCGGGTTGGGCAGCGCAGCTTGGCCACGCGCAGGAGCATGTGCGCGCCAGCCTGCCTCATCTGGCGGAACTGGCGTTGGGGGGTACGGCGGTGGGCACCGGGCTAAACGCGCCTGAGGGCTATGCCAAGCAGGTAGCGGCTGAGCTCGC
>JBBSRE010000190.1:0-5905 GCA_038243365.1 Burkholderiales bacterium
AGCGCTAGAGCCACTTTTCCCTTGAATTTCCCTGCTCCATGAACGCTACCCAGCCCCGTGCCCTGATTGCCGAAGACGAGCCCTTGCTGGCCTGCGCCCTGAAGCACGATCTGGCCCGCGCTTGGCCGGAACTGCAGGTGGTGGCGACCGTGGGCGATGGACTTTCAGCCGTGCGCGAATCTCTGGCGCTGCAGCCCGAGGTGCTGTTCTTTGACATCCGCATGCCCGGCCAGAGCGGGCTGGCGGCCGCCGCCGAACTGGCCAACGAGTGGCCTGACGACCAACCCTTCCCCGCGCTGGTGTTTCTCACGGCGTATGACCAGTACGCGGTGCAGGCGTTCGAAGCCCAAGCGGTGGACTACCTGCTCAAGCCGTTGCAGACAGAACGTCTTCAGAAAACGGTGGCACGCGTGCAGCAACAGCTGGCCGTGCGTAGCAGCAGCAGCAGCGACTCGACGCAGGTGGATGACACCACGCTGGAGCAACTCCGCAAGCTGCTGGCCGGCCCTCACGCGCCGACTGCGGCGGCCCCGCTCCGCTTTATCCAGGCGGGGACCGGGAGCCGCATTGACATGGTGTCGGTGGACGACGTTTTGGTGTTTGAGGCCGCCGATAAATACGTGCGCGTGCTGACTGCGCAGCGTGAACATTTGATTCGCACGCCTTTGCGCGAGCTGCTGGCGCAGCTCGACACACAACAGTTTTGGCAAATCCACCGCGGCATGCTGGTGCGCGCATCCGCCATTGCCAGCGCAGTGCGCACTGAGCACGGCAAGCTCACGGTGCAACTGCATGGTCGGCCGGAAGCGTTTGCCGTCAGCCGCTTGTACGCGGCGCAGTTTCGGGCCATGTAGCTATAAATTTAAGTATTTTTGGCCTCCAAGGCAATCGCCGTAAGCGCTAGCAGCTATTCTTTTTGAAGCGTCTTAAGACGCGTCTGGCAGCACCAACTGCGCCCCCCATGGCACGCCGTTGAGCGCTTCGTAGTGAGCCACCACGATCACGCGGCCCGGCTGCTTCGCTGCCTCGGCAATGGCTGAAGTGAGATAGCGCGCCGAAGCCACATCAAGCCCGGCAAGCGGCTCATCGATCAGCGCCAGCGGCGCGCCGCGGGCCCAGGCTGCGGCGAACCAAGCTTTACGACGTGTGCCGGTGGAGAGCATGAAGAAAGCTTTGTCCTGGTGCGGCGCCAGCGCAAATCCCTCTACATGCTTCTCAAGTGCCGCATCGCTCCAATGGGGGTAGCGCTTTGCAAGCGCGCGCCACCAGTCGCGCATGGCCGACTGCTCGGAACCTGCCGCATCGCGCTCGGGCCAGAAAATCTGGGCAGGCTGAAGCGGCGCGCCGTGCAGCAGTATCTTGCCGCGAGTGGGTGGCAGAGCGCCCGCGAGCAAGCGCAGCAGCGTGGTCTTGCCACTGCTGGGGCCGCCCTGCACCAGCGCAGCGCCTGCGGGCACGCGCCAGTCCAACCCGGCAAACAGAGGGCCGTGCGGCCAGACAAATTCCAGTTGCTCAAGAACGAGGGAGGGTTCGGTGTCGGTGTCGGTGTCGGTATTGGTCATAGCGCGTGCAAGGGACAATGCCCCATGGTGTTGGACTACCTCGATTTTGACCACAGCGACAACGGCGACGGCCATGCCAGCTGGGACGCCATGGCCTGCGTGCTGCCCGCACGCTTTGGAGCGGCCCTGCGCGAAGCCGAAGCAGTGCTCGCCTGGGCGCACGTTGAGTTCGGCACACCAGGGGACTGGAGCGACTGGGATTTCGATCTGCAGTGCCAGCAGGAGGGCTTGAGAGACCTCGGCGCTGCATTTGATGGCGAGACCTGGCAACTGCTGCGCCAGCCAATAGCCATGGACGGCGGGCGCTGCACGCTCACGCTGACCTTGAGCGGCGCACCGGCCTTTGGCGACGCGCTGCGAGAACGTTTTTCATTGGAGTGACGCGGGCTCGGCCCAGCCGCCGCCGAGGTTCTTCAGCAAGGCGTTGACGGCCACCAGTTGCTGGCGCTGCAGTTCGATCTGGCTGCGCTGCCCCGCCAACAGGCTGGCCTGAGCGGACAACACATTCAAATAACCGACGATGCCGGCGCGGTACTGGTTTTGCGCCACGGTGAGCGCTCGCTGTGCGGCCTCCACCGCGAGCTGCTGCGCCTGTGCTTGATGCTGCAGCGCGGCTCCGCTGCTAAGCGCGTCTTCGACCTCTTGCAAAGCGGTGATGACGGCGCCACGGTAAGTGGCGGCAGCCAGGTCCACATTGGCCAACGCGTTTTCCTGCGCGGCCGTGCGCGCCCCGTTATCGAACAGCGCCAGCGCGAGTTGCGGCCCGAGCGACCAAACGAGATTCGGCGCCGAGAGCAGCGACGCCAGGCTGCTCGAGCGAAGCCCTGCGCTCGCCGAGAGCGTGAGCGCAGGGAAGAACGCGGTTTGCGCCACGCCCAGCTGGGCGTTGGCGGCTGCTACCCGCAGCTGGGCAGAAGCGATATCAGGGCGGCGCTGCAGAAGCTCGGCGGGCAAGGCCAGCGGCACGATCGGCGCCGCGGGTAACTGCGCCGATGGCTGCAGCGCAAAGCTCGAAGGCGCCTCCCCCACCAGCGCAGCCAAGGCGTGTTCCCACTGGGCGCGCGTGGACTGCGCATCAAACCACTGGGCACGCGTGCTCTGGTATTGCGTTTCGGCCTGGTCGGCATCGGACGGGGCAGCGACACCCGCCTCCACACGGTTGCGCGTGAGCGTGCGGCTCTCGTCGTAGGCGGCCAGGACGGCCATAAGCAATTTTTCTTGGGCCTCCGCAGCGCGCAGTGCGAAGTAGCTTTGCGCCACCAACGCCTGCAGCGACAAGCGGGCCGATGCGAGATCGGCGCTGCTGGCTTGGGCACTGGCTTCAGCGGCATCGACCGTTCCGGCCGCGCGGCCCCATAAGTCGACTTCCCAGTTGGCAGAAAGGCCCAGCGCATTGCTGTTGGCCGGGCTTACACCCGGCGCCACTTGCGCGCGCGTGCTGCTGGCCGAAAGCCCGAGTTGTGGCAGCAGCGGTGCACGTGCGCTGGCCACGGCAGATTGCGCTGCGCGCAAGCGCGCTGCGCTCTGCGCAAGGCCCGGGTTGCCGCTCAGGGCCATTTCCTCCAGGCGGTCCAGCACCGGGTCGCCGTAGCGCGTCCACCAGTCGGCTTGCACGCCTTCGCCCGGCTGGGCCAAGCGCCAGAAGTCCGCTTGACCAGCCGCACCCTCTTTCCAAGCAATGGGGGCGGGCACCGTGGGACGGGCTTGCTGGGGTGGCGCCGCGCAGCCCGCCAGCACGACTGCTAGTGCAAAGGCGGTGCGTGGCAGCGCAAAAGAATGTCGTGTCATATCAATGCTCCAGATCGCGCGGCGTCTTTCAAGGCGCTTGAAGCCTCCGCTGCCCCGGCGTACAGCGTTTGAAGGGAATGTGCTTTGCGGCTCATCCCACCGTCCTCAGCTGAGTTGCCGGCGCGCGGTGGTGCGAGGCGCGGCGCAAGCGCTTGCGCGCACGCTCTAGCAACACGTACACCACGGGCGTGGTGTACAGCGTGAGCCATTGGCTGACCAGCAAGCCGCCGACCACCGCAATACCCAGCGGCTGTCGCAGCTCAGCGCCATCGCCAGTGCCCAATGCGAGCGGCAGCGCACCAAAGATGGCTGCCAGCGTGGTCATCAAAATTGGGCGCATGCGCAATTGCGCGGCGCGGTAGATGGACTGCGCAGGGCTGGCATGGCCACCGCGCTGATGCTGCAGCGCGAAGTCGATCATCAAAATCGCATTCTTCTTGACGTTGCCGATCAGCAGGAACACGCCGATCAGGGCGATCAGCGAGAACTCTGTTTTGAACAGCATCAGCGCCAGCAGCGCACCGACACCGGCTGACGGCAAGGTGGACAAAATGGTAAGCGGATGCACCAGGCTCTCGTACAGCATTCCAAGCACCAGGTAAATGGTGATAAGCGCAGCAAGAATCAGCAGCGGTTGGCTCTCCAGCGTCTTCTGGAAAGCGCCGGCGTTGCCGCCAAAACTGCCGCGCACCGATACCGGAACACCCAGGTTAGCGACGGCCTGGTCGATGGCTTCCGTCGCCTCCGAAAGCGATACGTTTTCCGCCAGACCAAAGCCGATGCTGCTGGCTGGAGTGCCGCTTTGGTGGCTGACACCCAGCGGCGTAGCGCTGCTGCGCACTTTGGCAAAAGCTGACAGCGGAACGCGTTCACCGGTTTTGGAGATGAAGAAGAAGCCATCCAGCGTCTTCGCACTTTGCAAGAAACGCGGCGCCGCTTCCATCACCACGCGGTATTGATTGAGCGGGTTGTAGATCACACCGACCTGGCGCTGGCCAAAAGCGTCGTTCAACGTGGTGTCGACCTGCGCCATCGTCAAACCCAGCCGTGACAGTGCGTCCCGGTCGATGTCCAGCGTGGTTTGCTCGCCGCGGTCTGCCACATCGCTGTTCACGTCCACGATCTGCGGCAATGCGGCCAAAGCTTCGCGAATGCGCGGCTCCCAGGTGCGCAGGTCCGCCACATCGTCTGCCTGCAGTGTGTAGTCAAACGAGCCGCTGCTCTGGCGACCGCCAATGCGAATGTCGCGCTGGGGGAACATGAACAGGCGCGCGCCCGGCTCGTCCTTGAGCTGCAGGCGCAGACGTGAAATCACCGCCTGGGACGACTCTTTGGTGCCGGGCTTAAGCGTCATGAACATCGACGCGGCATTGCTCTGATAGCCCCCGGTAAAGCCCGTGACATTTTCCACCGCCGGGTCGGCTTGCACGATGGCCAGGAAGCGCTTGGTGCGCCGCTCCATGGCTTGGAACGACGTGGCTTCATCAGCGCGGATAAAACCCGCGATGCGGCCAGTGTCCTGCTCGGGCAGAAAGCCCTTTTCAATGGTGCTGTAGAGGTAGACGTTGAGCCCGACCACGCCCACCAGTACCGCCATCACCACCGGCTGGTGGCGCAGGCACCAAGCCAGACTGCGACGGTAGATGCGCTGACTGCGCGCAGCGAGTCGGTCCAACAGACGACCGATGCCGGACGGCGCGCGGCGCGGTCTCGGTTTGAGCAGCAGCGCACACAGCGCTGGCGTGGTGGTGAGCGATACCACCAGCGAGATCAGGATCGCCGCCGACATGACCACCGCGAATTCTCGGAAAAATCGGCCCACGATGCCGCCCATAAACAGAATCGGAACAAACACCGCAACCAGCGAAATGCTCATGGAGAGCACGGTAAAAGCAATCTCTCGCGAGCCGTCCAGCGAGGCCTGCAGCGCACTTTTGCCGCGCTCCATGTGGCGTGAAATATTCTCCAGCACGGCAATAGCGTCATCCACCACAAAGCCGGTGGCTACGGTGAGTGCCATCAAAGAGAGGTTGTCCAGCGTGAAGCCGCCCAGGTACATCACACCGAAAGCGCCCATCAGGGACGCCGGCACGGCCACGCTTGGCACCAGGGCAGCACGCGCACTGCGCAGAAACAAGAACACGACCATCACCACCAGACCCACGGCGAGCACCAGCGCGAACTTCACTTCGCGCACCGAGGCACGCAAGGTGGGGGTGCGGTCGGAGATCACCTGCACATCGATGGCCGCAGGAATCGACGCCTTCAGCTGCGGCAGCAGCGCGCGCACCCGGTCGGCTGCTTCGAGAATGTTGGCGCCCGGCTGCTTGAAGATCTGCAGCAAGATGGCGGGCTTGCCATTGGCCACGCCGTAGTTGCGCACATCCTGCACGCCATCCACCACGTTGGCGACATCGCGCAGCAGCACGGCGTGCCCGTCTGCTGTGGAGCGCAGCACCAGCGGCGCGTAATCTGCCGCCACGCGGGCTTGGTCGTTAGCGCCGATCTGCCAGTAATGGTCCTCGCGCTCCACCGCACCCAGTGGACGGTGCGCA
>JBBSRE010000191.1:0-5880 GCA_038243365.1 Burkholderiales bacterium
CAAGCCGCTACCAGTTCGGCTTTGAACTGTGCCGTGTAGGTGCGGTGGGTGCGGGGTAGCGAATATCTTGAAATCTCTGAGGTCTTGAGCATGGTGTGCACGATGGATTTGAACTGACCCCCGAAAGTTGGACAAAACTGTAGGGGGGTTTTCTTGGAAAAATATTCAGAGCAAACAAAGCTCGCAGCCGTCGAGGCGTACTGCTCCGGCCAGCACGGACTAAGTGCTACTGCTTTGCTGCACAACGTGGGGGTATCTTCCCTACGCAAGTGGATCGCGGCCTATCAGGTCCATGGAATCGCCGGGATCCGTGTCAAGCGCCGAGAGGTGTACGACATAGAATTCAAACTGGTAGTTTTGCAACGCATCCGCGATGAAGATTTATCGCTTCGACAAGCTGCGGCGCTGTTCGACATTCGCAACTTTAATATCATTGGCCTGTGGCAACGCGCCTACGAGAGCGACGGAATGGCCGGCCTGGTTCCCTACCGAGTCGTGCGACACGAGATGATGACGAAAGAAAAGATTTCACCTTCCACGCCCCAGCCGTGCGATGACGCGGCGCGGTCTCGTCAAGAGCTGCTCGATGAGTTGAATGATCTTCGACTGGAGAACGCCTACTTAAAAAAAGTCAATGCCTTAGTTCAAACTCAAGCGAAGTCAGCGCAAAAGAAATCGCGCAAATCGTGATCGAACTAAGGCATCAATATCCCCTCGCAGGCCTGCTCAAAGCTGCTGGCATGGCGCGAAGCACTTTTTACTACCAGCACAAGGCGCTGCAAGTCGGTGACAAATACGCTGACGTGAAGGCTCGAATTCGAGCGATTTATGACCAGCACAAAGGCCGCTACGGCTATCGGCGCATCACGGCCATGCTCAGGCAGCAAGGCAGTTTGATCAATCACAAGACTGTGCAGCGTCTGATGGACCAGCTGCAGCTGAAGTCATTGGTGCGAGTGAAAAAGTACCGTGCGTTCAAAGGCCACATGGGGCGAACTGCGCCCAATATCCTGGCAAGAGACTTTGAAGCGGCCCAGCCCAACGAAAAGTGGGTGACCGATGTGACGGAGTTCAACGTCGATGGCGCAAAGCTGTACCTCTCGCCGATCATGGACCTGTACAACGGGGAAATCGTGGCTTACGAGACTGCTAAACGCCCTTTGCTCAACATGGTGGAAAAGATGCTGACGAGCGCTTTCAAGCGGCTCGGCCCGAGCGACAAGCCGATCCTGCACTCCGATCAGGGCTGGCAGTACCGAATGCCGCAATACCGCCGCTGTCTTGACTCCAGAGCCATCACGCAAAGCATGTCTCGCAAGGGCAATTGCCATGACAACGCTTCGATGGAGAGCTTCTTTGGCACCTTGAAGTCGGAGTTCTTTTACCTGAACAAATTCAGCAGCATTGAGGAACTGCAAGTCGGCATCGATGAGTACATCCAGTATTACAACCAGGATCGCATAAAACTCAAATTGAAGGGCTTGAGTCCCATTGACTTTCGCATGCAGTTCGCTTCGAACTAGTCGACAATTGTCCAACTTTCAGGGGTCAGTTCAATCCATCGTGCACACCATGCTCAAGACCTCAGAGATTTCAAGATATTCGCTACCCCGCACCCACCGCACCTACACGGCACAGTTCAAAGCCGAACTGGTAGCGGCTTGTGGGCAGCCCGGCATTTCCATTGCCGCCCTGGCCGGGCAGCATGCAATGAACGCCAACGTGCTGCACCGCTGGCTCAAGGAGCATCGCCGCAGCGGGCGTCACCAGCTGGCGGCGCACAGTCCTGCCGCTGCTGCTGCTCCTGAAACAGCTTCTCCTCTTGCCGCGTTCATCCCCTTGCAGCTGCCCGCGCCCGCGCAGCAGCCCGAAACCCGGGAGATCAAGGTAGAGCTGCGCCGGGGTGCACTGTCGATGGTCGTGACCTGGCCCGTCAGCGCGGCAGCCGAGTTGGCGAGCTGGACGGGGGCGGTTCTCAAATGATCCGCATTGACGCGGCCTGGCTGGCTACCGCCCCGCTGGACATGCGCGCCGGCACCGACACCGCGCTGGCCCGGGTGGTTGCCGTCTTTGGCGCTGCCCACCCGCATACCGCGTATCTGTTCGCCAACAAGCGGGCCAATCGCCTGAAGGTGCTGGTGCACGATGGCATCGGCATCTGGCTGGCCGCGCGCCGGCTGCACCAGGGCAAGTTCGTCTGGCCTGTGGCCGACAGCGCCAACTACCGGCTGGGGCGCGCCCAACTCGACGCGCTGGTGCTGGGCCTGCCTTGGGCGCGTATCGGCGAGGCGGGCATTATCACGATCACCTGAAGCGGCGGCGCAATTGGGGCATATGCCAATGGCCGGGGACTACCCAGGCTTGGCAAACTGCTGCCCATGGTCAATTCGCAGCAACTCGACAGCCTGGACGCCGATGAGTTGCGCGCGCTCGCCAGCGAACTGCTGGCCCAGATGGCGCGGCATGACGCAAGCATTGCCAGCAAGGACCAGGAGATCGAGCGCAAAGACGGCGAGCTCAAATACCGCCAGGCCAAGATCGACCAGCTCACGCACGAGATGGCGGTCCTCAAACGCTGGAAGTTCGGGCGCAGCGGCGAGCGGCTGGATGCGGCGCAGCTTAGTTTGCTGGACGAAACCCTTGATGCGGACATCGCCGCCATCGAGCTGGAACTGGAGCAACTCGCGCCCACGCCACCGCGAGAAGCCGCCCAGGCCAGCCAGCCCAGGCGAGTGCGGCTGCCGCCCGGGCTGCCCCGGGTGGACATGGCCCACGAGCCCGGGTCCACGGTCTGCACCACCCCGGGGTGCGGCTGCGCCTTGAAGCGCATTGGCGAGGACGTCAGCGAAAAGCTCGACTACACGCCTGGCGTGTTCACGGTCGAGCGCCATATCCGTGGGAAGTGGGTCTGCGCTCGCTGCCAGACCTTGACGCAGGCGCCGGTGCCCGCGCAAATCATCGACAAGGGCATTCCCACGGCCGGGCTGCTGGCGCAGGTGCTGGTGGCCAAGTACGCCGACCACCTGCCGCTGTACAGGCAGGAAAGCATCTTTGCCCGGGCCGGCTTGGCCATTGCGCGCTCCACGCTGGGCGCCTGGGTAGGCATGTGCGGCGTTCAGCTCCAACCCCTGGTCGACGCGCTCAAGGGCGAGATCCTCAGCCATGCGGTGCTGCACGCTGACGAGACGCCCGTGCAGATGCTCAAACCCGGCAATGGTAAAACGCACCGCGCTTACCTGTGGACTTACGCGCCGGGTGCCTTCGAAGAGTTGAAGGCCGTGGTCTATGACTTTTGCGAGACCCGCGCGGGCGCGCATGCCAGAAGCTTTCTGGGCTCCTGGCAAGGCACGCTGGTGTGCGACGATTACGTAGCGTACAAGCAGCTGTTCACGCAGGGCATCGTGGAGTCCGGCTGCATGGCGCACGCCAGACGGTATTTTTTTGAGTTGCATGTCAATCACCAGAGCCAGATTGCCGCTCAGGCGCTGCACTACATCGCCCAGCTCTACGAGATCGAGCGCGAGGTCAAAACCCTGCGCGCCGATGAGCGCCAGCGCATCCGCCAGGCCCGGTCAAAACCGCTGGCCGATGCGCTGCACCAATGGATGGTGCTCCAGCGCGGCCAGATCCTGGACGGCTCGGCCACGGCCAAGGCGCTCGATTACAGCTTGAAGCGCTGGAGCGCGCTCATGCGTTTCCTGGACGATGGGCAGCTGCCCATCGACAACAACTGGGTGGAAAACCAAATCCGGCCCGTGGCCGTGGGCCGCTCGAACTGGTTGTTCGCCGGATCGCTGCGCGCTGGCCAGCGCGCAGCTGCCATCATGAGTCTGATCCAGAGTGCCCGGCTCAATGGGCATGACCCGTATGCCTACCTCAAGGATGTCTTGATGCGCCTGCCCACGCAAAAAAACAGCCATATCTCAGAGTTGCTGCCCCACCGCTGGCAGCCTGCCCAGGTATCCCCCTTGCCACAATGACAGTGCTAAATTCAAGGTGTATTGCCCGGTTGCTTACATTTCACATTCAAAGGGAGACCACCATGGCTACAACGACGATGGTCCACGTTCGAGTGGATGAACAGATCAAGGCGCAGGCCACGGAGACGTTTGCGTCGATGGGCCTCTGTCCTTGTCTGACGCTGTGCGTGTGTTCTTGATGCGCGTGGTCGCTGACCGACAAATGCCTTTTGACCTGAGGGCGCCCAACGCCGAAACCCGTGCGGCGATGGTCGAGGCGCACGAGATTGCGCAAACACATTGCGCGCGCTTTGGCAGCGCGGCCGAACTGTTTGAAGTTCTTGAAAAGATCACTGGCCAGCAAGCGTGCCCTGCTGCCGCGAGCGGCGGACGGCGCCAGGGGGGTCTTGAAAGATTGAGAACGCTGGCGCAAAAACCAGGTGCTCACTAATCAATAGCAAAAAACGTCCGTACCAATTGCGCAGGGGGCATATTTTCCTTACAAATACAGTAACCAGGCCACTTTGCACATCGGCCTGCCTTCAGACTCACTTCAGTTGGCTGAACTACCATTTGCCCGATGCGAATCCTGCTTGTTGAAGATGACCCGTCGCTGGGCGAAACGCTGCAAGCCTGGCTGCAGATGGACGGCTATGCCGTTGACTGGCTGCAGCGCGGCGACCTGGCCCACACCGCCTTGCTGACCCACGACTACCAGTGCGTGCTGCTGGACCGCGGCTTGCCGGGCATGACGGGCGACGCCGTGCTGTCGGCACTGCGCAGCCGCCAGGCCGGCGTGCCGGTGATCGTCATCACGGCCCGCGACACGCTGACCGACCGGGTGCAGGGGCTGGACCTGGGTGCCGACGACTATCTGGTCAAGCCGTTTGACATGGAAGAGCTGTCGGCGCGCATTCGGGCCGCGCTGCGGCGCGGGGCACGCCAGCCGACGCCCAATTTGCGCCACGGCACGCTGGAACTGGACCCGGCGGCCAAGCGGGTCACGCTAGCGGGCGTGCCGGTGGCCCTGACGGCGCGCGAGTTCGCCATCCTGCATGCGCTGATGCAGCACAGCACCCGCGTGCTCAGCCGCAGCCAGCTGGAAGACACGCTCTATGGCTGGGGCGAAGAAGTCGAGAGCAACGCGATTGAAGTGCATGTCTACAACCTGCGCAAAAAGCTGGGCAGCGGGTTGATTACCACGGTGCGCCACCACGGCTACGGCATGGCGGAGGCTTGACGATGCGGCTTTGGCCTTTCAGGCGGCTCGCCATACCCGTCCAACCCGCTGCGCTTGCTTCGCCAGCCGGCGGCAGTTACTCCCTGCGCAAGCGGCTGATTGCGGCGATTCTGGGCGTCAGCGTTTTCATCTGGATGGTCAGCCTGGGGGTGATCGTGACCGTGGCGTGGCACGAAACCAGCGATGTCTTTGACGATGCGCTCAAGGAAGGCGCGCGCCTGGCGCTGGTGCTGGGCGCCAGCATGCAAAGCCAGGGCGCGCTGGCCGGCACGCTGCCGCGCGAGGCCAGCGAGCCCACCAAGCTCAGGATTTACTACCAGATCGTGTCGGACGATGGCCGCATGCTGCAACGTGCCGAGCGCGCGCCGGCTAAGGCGTTTTCAGCCGACCTGAAAGCCTCGAAACGCTATCTCAACGTGTGGGTGGACGGCGAGCTGTGGCGGGTTTATGTGCTGCGCGCCAAGGGCCAGAACTTTCAGGTGCAAATTGGCCAGCAATGGGAAAAGCGCTCCGAAGTGCTGGGCGAAATGGCGCAAAACCTGGCCTGGCCGGCGCTGTTTTTACTGGCCTTGCTGGGTACGTTTTGCTGGTGGGCCATTCGCAAGCTGCTGGCACCGATTGAAGTCACCGCACAGCGCATTGCCGCCAAATCGGCCCAAGACCTGAGCGCCGTGTCGGTGG
>JBBSRE010000192.1:0-5877 GCA_038243365.1 Burkholderiales bacterium
CAACAAGCCTGCTTTACGCGAACCTTCTGGATGTCGATGCCGGAAGAAAACAAGCACCTCGCTCGCATGCAGTCAGTGTGGACATTTTTGCGCGAGGCGGTAGGTGCTTGCCAGCCTTTGCTGCTGGGCGAGCTGCCGGCTCAGCGGCAGCTGCCTGCAGCAGCAGCTTAGGAAACCATTGATTGCGTCAGATACGGCCCATCAGCAGCAGCACGACCAGGATCAATACGACGAGGCCGATGGCGCCGCTAGGACCGTAGCCCCAAGAAGAACTGTGGCCCCAAGTCGGCAGTACGCCCACGAGGATAAGAATCAGAACAATCAGCAGAATCAGGGAAATGGACATGGAAGAAGCCTTGTAGATGGTTGGGTGGGTGCCATGGTCTCTGCAAGAAGGTAGCCGCCGCGTAGGTCCAAGGCCCGATCAGCGGTCGGCAGCACTGCCATCACAGCAGCGTCGAGCGACCTACACATCACCATGGAACCTATAGCACCCAACCGTTGCTCATGCAGCGCGTGCGGTATTTTCAAGTCTCTGAGTGCGAGAGTCTTGCCGGTGCCTCGTGGTCAGAGGCGATCAGTTCGGTGTGCTCGCTGCGGTTGAACTTCTCTGACGCCGCGGAGTCGTCAAGTTGAAATCCTGACAGGGCATCGGCCAAGCCGCGCGCCTGGGTCTTGAGGGATTCGGCTGCGGCGGCGGTTTGTTCCACGAGCCCGGCGTTCTGCTGGGTCATGGAATCGATGTTGTTCACCGCAGCATTGATCTCCTTCAGGCCTTGGCTTTGTTCGCTCGAGCGTGTGGTGATCTCGCCCACCACCTGGCTGACCCGCTGCACGTCTTGCACCAGTTGCTTCATGGTGGCGCCGGCCTCGGTGACCAATTGCGTGCCTTGCTGTACTCGCTGCGCACTGGCATCGATCAGTCCCTTGATCTGCTTGGCGGCGTCGGCGCTGCGGTGTGCCAAGGCACGAACTTCGCTTGCCACCACGGCAAAGCCGCGGCCTTGCTCGCCCGCCCGCGCCGCTTCCACCGCCGCGTTAAGCGCGAGGATGTTGGTTTGGAAAGCAATGCTGTCAATGACACTGACGATTTCTGAGATTTGGCGCGAACTCGATGAGATCTCGTCCATCGTCGCCACAACGCGCCCGACGGCTGTACCACCGCGCTCTGCGACCTCGGCGGCCGTCTTAGCGAGCGCATCTGCATCACGTGCATACGCGGCGGACTGGTTCACGTTGTCCGCCAGCTCCATGACAGAACTCGCCGTTTCCTGGAGTCCGCTGGCAGTCTGCTCGGTACGGGCGCTCAAGTCGGCGTTGCCGGCGGCTACCTCAGCGCTGGCTACCAGAATGTTGTCGGCAGAGAGGCGGATATCGCCGAAAGTGTTGTTCAGCTGGTGCTGCATGCGCTCGAGTCTGCGTAGCAGCGAACCAAATTCGTCGACGCGGTCAGTAGCAAAGGAGAGGGTCAGGTCGCCATTGGCGATGTGCTCCGCCACCGATACCGCATCGCGCATAGGCCCGGTGATAGCACGAGTTGTCAGCCAAGCCAGCAGCACAGCTGCCAAGAGCCCCACCGCGCTGCTGGCGAGCAGCACTACTTGGGCGCGCGCTACCACTGCCTCAAGCGTGGTATTGGCATCGTTGCTGTCTTGCTCAAGTTGGGTCTCAAGTGCACGTAGCGACTTGAGCATGCTGTCAGCCAGGGGCACCAGGTCTTTCTCAATCCGGGCTTTGCCTTCTCCCATCTGGATGTCGTCCCGCACCTCCGCGCGCACCTTCACAAACTTCGCTCGCTCGTCGTTGACGGCAGTCATCAGGGGCTGAATGCTGCCTTTCTCGGAAATGGCTTTCATTTTTTCCTGCAGCTCCAGCGTGCCCACCACGGTCTCGGCCATGTCCTCCGTGAGCTTGCTCTGAACCGCAGCAATGCGCGCGCGTACGGCGCCGTCGTCCCCGGCTGCTGCGTCCAGCCGCGTGGCAGTGAGTGCTCGATCGAGGTTGGTGCGCACCAGCGCCGACCAGTGCTGCACGACCGAGGTTTGGTCGGCGTTCCGATCAGCTTCTTCGTTCAGGGCCTGAATGCGCCACAGTTGTGCACTCGCGATTCCGGCCATGACCAAAACGATGACGATCACCACGCCAAAACTCGCCGCCAGACGGGTACCGATACGCCGGAATTCGAAACGCTTGAACTGGCTGGCCATGCTTATATCCCTTGTCATACAGAAGTTGTTTCGCGCGCCCACTTGCCAATGCTTGGCAGAGTGCAATGCGTGAAGCCGCCTTGGCCCGAAACACAATACGCCACCTCAAAATCACTGACGGCAGTCTCAGCGAGGCAACGTGAAAATGGCGCTTGCGCTAGTGGCTTTCTTGTAATCGACCATGGTGCCCTGCGCAAGGAGTTATTGGCACCTTGCTTGCATCCTATCCGTCAAATGTTAACAAACGTTTCTTTTGCCCTGAATGCACAGCTGCGCGTTGCGCGAGTGTCATTTTGCGGTCCGGTTGGGTTATTGCCCATTGCGTTCAGTTCGAGTAGGGCGCATTTGGGTAACGGCCTCTTTCCCGAGGCAACTGAATAACAGCGATATGGCTGTAATCAACCGCTTCGCCGCTTTAAAAATAGCCAGCAGCCTCGGCGCCACATGGGTGCTTTCACAAGCACAGCTGAATAGGTCAACTATTTCCCTCTGTTGCCTAGTCCGTTGCGAACACCAGAGATTCGACTCCACACGACGTGCGGACGGCGCAACCGCCGACGAACATCCTCGCACGGGGGTCGCAATCGGCGCTAGCATGCACACAAATGCCCCAAGGCCGCGTCAAATCTGTTTCCTATTGGCTTTCCGGCGCTGTTGCGTTGGTCATCGGCTTGCTGGGCACGTTTGCGGTGTATCGCGAGCAGGTGGTGCAACTGAAAGTGGTAGAGCAACAGCGCTTTGATCAGCGCGCCATGGAAATCAATTTGCGGTTGCACAAGCGCATCGCCGGCTTTACGGAAGTGGTGGCCGGCCTGCGCGGCCTTTTCGTAGCAAACCCTAACCTGACGCGCGAGCAGTTCAGCCGTGTAGCAGACGAACTCGATGCGTTGAAGCGCAACCCAGGGGCCATCAGCCTGTCGCTCACGCGCCGCGTCACAGACAGCAATCGAGAGCAATTCGAGGCGCTGCGCCAGAACAATCCGGCGCTTGCAGCGCTCAGCGGTACGCCCTTCAGGGTGCATCCGCCATCGGTACGCAAGGAATATTTCATAGTCGACTATGTCTGGCCCCTGCAGGGAAACGAGGCCATATTAGGGCTGGACGTTGGCTCCCAGCCCATCAATCTGGCTTCCGTGTACCAGGCGCGCACCAGCGGAGAAACAGTGGCGTCTGCTCCCTTTATATTGGTGCAAAAGGGATTCGAGCAGCCAGGGGTGCTGATCCGTGCGCCGGTCTTTGTAGATTCCGACCCGGTTCGACCGCAGTTGCCCTTTGACAGGTTCTTGGGCACTGTGACAATTACCATCAATGTGCACGAGTTGATGCGAGCCGTTCAGCTGGAAGGCGACGAACAGGGCTTGGGAATCTCGCTCTTTGATGTCAGTAGCGAAAGCGCGCCCGGCGCGGCGGAGCCAGTGCTGCTCTACGCCGGTGACGATCGACCTGCGCTGCACACTGTGCGCCCGAGCGTGTTTGAGACGCCCGTGCACAACAGACGATGGCAAATGTCGGCGCACGCAACTGAGCGTCTTGTCAGCCAGCAAGAGCTAAGCCAGCCGCTGAAGACAGCGGCGTTCGGCATTTTTGTTTCACTATTGCTCGCACTGGGCGTCACGCTTCTGGCGCGCCAGCGCAAGTTGGCGTTGGAAACCGCCTTGCGCGCCGAATTGGCACGGATCAGCAGCGAAGGGCGATTCTTGGCGCTCTTCAATCAGGCAGCGGTGGGCGTCGCGTTGGTGGAAATCGGTTCGGGCCGCATCAGTGAAGTGAATGCGCGGTTCGCCGCCATTGTCGGCAAGGCCCAGAACGATCTCAGGGGATCTCCCCTTAACGAACTGTTCGTCACTGAACAAGACGCGCATCGTGCGGCCAGCGACTTGCTCGACGTCGGTTCGCTCACGGGCCGCGAATTCAGCCAGGAATTACAGGTTTCCCAACAGGTGCCGCGGGGCTCCGCGACGCCAGGTCATAGTGATAGCGCCGCGCGCTGGGTGTCCCGAACGGTCTCGGCCATGCACGAGGGCGCGAGCGAAGCCACTCACGCCATCGTGGTACTGCACGACATCACGGATCGCCGTGCGATGGAAGAGAGCTTTAGGCGCAACGAGGCACGGCTGCGCGGTCTGCTGCACCGCCTTCCTGTGGGGGTCATGCTCGTCGACGGCACCGGCGCTACCGCGCTCTGCAACGAGCGCTTTACCGAGTTCACCGGCTATACCGAACACGACATTCCCAATGCTGAGCGCTGGTGGGAAAAGGCTTATCCGGATCCGGCCTACCGCGAAAAGCTGCAGCTGATCTGGCGCGAAGCGCGAAGCACGGCCATGGTGGCCGGCGGCGTTATGCAAGGGGGCGAGTTCCTGGTCACCTGCGCCGATGGGAGCATCAAACCGATTGAAATTTCTGGCGTACTGGTGGGCAGCCAGCTGCTCGTCACTTTGGTTGACTTGTCGCAGCGCAAGGCCGCCGAAGAAGAAATCCGCACGCTGGCGTATTACGACCTGCTGACAGAGCTGCCCAACCGCAGGCTGCTGGTCAACCGCTTGCGCGAGGCGCTGGACAACTGCCACGCGCCGTCGCATTGCGCGCTGATGCTGCTCGATGTGGACAATTTCAAGGCGCTGAATGACACGCGCGGCCACGAGCGCGGCGACGCGCTGCTCAAATTGGTGGCGCATCGGCTCAGGGATTGCGTGCGGTCTGACGACATCGTGGCGCGCCAGGGTGGAGACGAGTTCGCCGTGCTGCTGGAGGGTGTGGGAGCGAGCCTGCAATCGGCCAAGGAACACTGCGAGCAGATTGCCGAGAAGATCCTGAGTACGTTGCGGGAGCCGTATTCGATCGGAGACGAGGCTCATTACAGCACCATGAGCATTGGGGTGGTGTTGTTCACCGCAGCCGATCACAGCGTGGATGAACTGCTCCAGCACGTGGACCTGGCGATGTACCAGGCCAAGGCTTCGGGGCGCGACACCCGTTGCTTTTATGACCCTAGCATGCACGCGCAGGCCAGCGAGCGAGCCTCGCTGGAAGAGGACATGCGCACCGGCTTGGTGCTGGGCCATTTTGAGCTGTACTTTCAGCCGCAGGTGGAGCACGGCCGTATCGTTGCTGCGGAGGCGTTGCTCCGCTGGCACCATCCGCAGCGCGGTTTCGTGTCGCCGGCGGTGTTCATTCCCATGGCGGAAGAATCCGGCCTGATTCTTCCGCTGGGCCAGTGGGTGTTGACCGAGGCCTGCACAGCCTTGGCCCGTTGGTCGCAGGATGTTGAACTGGCGCCGTTGTCACTGGCGGTGAATGTGAGCCCGCGCCAGTTTCGTCAGGCGGAGTTTGTCCAGCAGGTGCTGGCCACGCTCGCCTCCACAGGTGCCACGGCGCGTCGTTTGAAGCTGGAGATCACCGAGGGGTTGCTGCTGCACGACGTCGATGATTCCGCCGCGCGCATGGCCGAACTCAAGTCCTATGGCGTGGGCTTCTCGCTGGACGATTTTGGAACCGGTTACTCCAGCCTGTCCTACCTCAAGCGACTGCCACTCGATCAGCTCAAGATTGATCAGAGCTTTGTGCGCGATGTGCTGAACGATCCGAACGATGCCTCCATCGTGCGCACCATCGTGGCGCTGGGTGCCAGTCTGGGCCTGCAGGTGATTGCAGAGGGTGTAGAGACAGC
>JBBSRE010000193.1:0-5869 GCA_038243365.1 Burkholderiales bacterium
CCGACCGATCGGCCGAAGACATCATTGCCATGCTGCTGGCCGAATGCGCTACCGGCGGCGTGACCCATTGGCAGCCGTGTAGCGTCAAAAATATAGCCTTTTCGGCCGCTAGCGCAGATGGGACAAGCGCAGGCAGCTATCAAATTGAGACTGATCGTGGCCCGGTGCAAACGCGCAGCTTGGTCATTGCTACGGGTGGACTCTCGATCCCCAAGATCGGCGCCACCGATTTCGGCTACCGGCTGGCGGCGCAGTTTGGCGTGCCGCTGATCGAGCGGCGCGCCGGCTTGGTGCCCCTGACGTTTGACGGTGCTGCCTGGACGCCGTATGCGCAGCTCTCAGGCTTGGCGCTGCCGGTTGAAATCGTCACCGGCGCCAAAAAGGAACGCATGGCCTTTCAAGAAGACCTGCTGTTTACCCACCGCGGCCTCTCAGGCCCGGCGGTGCTGCAAATTTCCAGCTATTGGAAGGAAGGCACCCCGTTGTCGGTGGATCTGGCGCCCGGCGTGGACCTGCCCGCAGCGCTGGCCGAGGCCAAGTTGCGCTCGCGCAAGCTCCTCGCCAACGAACTCGGTCAACTGGTGCCCAGCCGGTTGGCCGATGCCTGGGCCGTGCAAAGCAGCGACTGGCAACGCCCCATGGCGGATGTGCCTGACAAGGCGCTTGCGCGGCTGGCGGAGCAGCTCGCACGCTGGTCGATCACGCCTACCGGCACCGAAGGCTACAAAAAGGCCGAGGTCACGCTCGGCGGCGTCGACACCCGCGCGCTGTCTCAGCAAAGCATGGAATGCAAGGCGCAGAGCGGGCTGTATTTCATTGGCGAGGTAGTCGACATCACCGGCTGGCTGGGGGGCTACAACTTCCAGTGGGCCTGGGCCAGTGCGGCGGCGTGTGCGCGCGCATTGCCCGCCTCCTGAGCACGCACAGAGCAGGCCAAAGGCGCGCAAATTTTCGCGATAAGCCGCATCTTCACCGGCACGCGTTAGTCGCCAGTTAGTCGCCCGTCACCTCGCGCCAGCGCGCCAGGCCCAGCCAGTCGCGCAGCGCCCCGGCACCAGCAGGCGAGATGGTCAATGCCCGGGTGCCAGCGCCGCGCAACAACCAGCCGCTGTCCAGCGCGTGACCACAGATCAGCGAGCCCACGCGGCCCGCCAGGTGCATGCGACGCTCGCTCCAATCCAGGCACGGGCGGCAGGCGAGCCGCTGACCTCCGGGGGCCGTGAGCGCGGCGGCCGGAATCCCCAGTGCGCGCAGCGCTGAATCAAGCGCAGCCGTGGCGTGCGCCGCAGCGCCGTCCGCATCGAGCTGCACCGCGCCCAGTTCTTGTAAATGGCCGGCGATGGCGACGCCCAGGCGCCCGGCGACATGGTCGTAACAAGTGCGTGCCGTGCGCAGCGCAGCGTCGGCCGGGCCGGTCGCAATGCGCGGTGGCGCACTGCTTGCGGCCAGTTGCATCAGGCTTTCCAACAGCCGCGCCACTTCAGCAGATGCAAGCCGGTGGTACCGGTGCCGCCCCTGCCGCTGCACTTGCAACAAATCGGCTTCCACCAACAGGCCCAGATGGCGGCTCGCGGTGGCGGGGGTGATGTTCGCGGCATTCGCCAGCTCCCGGGCTGTCAATGCGCGCCCGTCCATCAGCGCCATCAGCATGGCGGTTCGCGCCGGCTCACCGGCCAGCGCGGCCACGTGGGCGATTTGGTTGGTGTTCATGGCGCCAGTGTGCGGCAGTCAACAGCCCCATGGTTCGTTCCGCTGCGAAGCATCTCGGGCACTTGGAGATCCACCATGGACGCTCCTTGCAACTACGCCGCCTTCGAGGCGCACGCCATGACGCTCACCTGCTTCATCCGCTACGAGATCGACCCGTTTCAGCTCGACGCCTTCCGCAACTACGCCGAGCATTGGGGCCACATCATTCCGCGCTGCGGCGGCCACCTGCTGGGCTATTTCCTTCCGTGCGAAGGAAGCAATGTCGAAGCCTGGGGGTTGATTTCCTTCGATTCCCTTGCTGCATATGAGACCTACCGCGCTCGCCTGCACGCCGACCCCGAAGGACGCGCCAACTTTGAGCGCGCCCAGCGCCAGCGCTTCATCCTGCGCGAAGAGCGCACCTTCACTCAAGGCGTGCCCGGGACCTTGGCGCGCCCCGCGCTGACCGAGCACGACGCAGCGTGATTGCCGTGATTTTTGAAGTGCAGCCCAGCGCGGCAGGGCGCCAAACCTACCTCGACACTGCCGCAGATCTTCTCCCCACGCTCGAAGCCATGGACGGGTTTGTGTCGGTGGAGCGTTTTGAAAGCCTGAGCCAAAGCGGTAAATTTGTGTCGCTCTCGTTCTGGCGTGACGATGCAGCCGTAGCGCGCTGGCGCGCCCTGCCCAGCCACCGCAAGGCACAGTCGGCCGGCAGGGCGGGCGTTTTTTCTGACTACCGGCTGCGCGTGGCGCAGGTGCTGCGTGACTACGGCATGCGCGAGCGGGCCGAGGCGCCCCTGGATTCGCAAGTCCAGCACGGGAGCGGCGCAGATGCCACCCCTCAGGGCAGCTCGCTATAATGCTTGGCTTTGCTGGCAAACCCCCGTCGGCCAATACTAGTTACAGACGGGGAAACCGCTTCACATGGTGCCTGGGCCCGATCTCCCGCGCATCCTCTGGGAGCACCAATATTTAGAAAACATTAGCTGATGACCACCGTCCGTGTAAAAGAGAACGAACCCTTTGACGTAGCCCTGCGCCGCTTTAAGCGCACCATCGAGAAGCTCGGCTTGCTGACCGACCTGCGCGCCCGTGAGTTCTACGAGAAGCCCACCGCCGAGCGCAAGCGCAAAAAAGCAGCTGCCGTCAAGCGCAACTACAAGCGCATCCGCAGCATGCAGCTGCCCAAGAAGATGTATTGATCTTCCGTTTCAAGCCTCGCTTGGAACAACCAACCCGCGCTAGGGACGCCAAGCGCGGGTTTTTTGCTTTTAGGATTTGCACAAAGCCGCTCAAGCCTGCGCACTTGCCGTCACTACTAGTACCTATACGGCAAAGCAGCGCAAAGGCAACTGAGTGCATTTACTCTCAGGATTTGCACAAAGCCGCTCCAGCTAGGCGCGCCGCCGCAGACAGTAGCATCGCTACGGCAAGGCAGCGCAACGACGCTGGAGTGGTTTTTTGCAGATCCCCCTTGAACGCCAGGAGAAAGCCATGAGCCTCAAAGACCAAATCACCAACGACATGAAAACCGCCATGCGCGCCAAGGACAGCGAGCGCCTGTTGACCATCCGCAATCTGCTCGCTGCCTGCAAGCAAAAAGAAGTCGACGAGCGTGTGGTGCTGGACGATGTGGCCGTAGTCGCCATCGTCGACAAACTCATCAAACAGCGCAAAGACAGCATCACCGCGTTTGAAGCTGCCGGTCGCCAAGAGCTGGCCGACAAGGAAAAGTTTGAGATGACGGTGCTGCAAGGCTATCTGCCGGAGCGCATGTCGAGCGAGGAGACCACCGCCGCCGTGCAGGCCATCGTGGCCGAGCTGGGAGCCAAAGGTCCGGGGGACATGGGCAAGGTCATGGGCGTAGTCAAAACACGCCTGGCCGGCAAGGCCGACATGGGCCAGGTTTCTGCTGCGGTGAAAGCGGCGCTGGCAGGCTGAAGCCGCAACGGCGAGGCCACCGAGTGCGCTGGTGGCCGGCCGTGTCCACACAGCTTGCGCCCTGACGTCTTCAGATCACCGCACCGCACGCTCTCATGCCAGAGAGGGCTGGGTTCAAGGTGGCAATCGGGTTACAGGTCGACCCTGGCGGGCGCGCGCGGCCACAAATGCGTCGAAGGCTTGCGCACTGGTCTTGCTCGGGACAAAACCCAACTGCTGCTTGAGGGCGGTATTGAGCAATACCGGGCGGTAGCGCAGAAAGTCGAGCTGCTCGGGTCCGTAGCGGCTGATGCCCAGTGTCGAGCCCACGGCAAGCGCCGCTTGCAGCACGGTGGCAGGCAGTTGCCACACGGGTTTGCCCAGTCGTCGCGCAATGTCATGAATGGTCAACGCGCCGTCGCCGGCAAGGTTGTAGCAACCGGGCGCGGCACCGGTCAAAGCATGCAGCACAGCGCCCGTCACGTCTTCGTCCCACACAAAGACAAACGGGCTGTCGCTGCCGCGCACGGCAAGGAGCCGCGGCTTTTCGAACAGGGCAGTGATCTGGTTGTCTACGCGCTCGCCCAGAATCGTGCCGATGCGAAACACGGTCTGGCGCAGTTCAGGGTGATCGCGACGCCACTGCACCAGCATCTCTTCCACCAGGCGTTTGTGGTGCGCGTAGGCGAAACTTTCGTTGCCGCGCAATGGGTGCGTCTCCACAAGCCAATCGGGGTTGTCGGCGTGGTAGCCGTAGGCGGCGCCACTGGATGACACCACGATGTGTTCCACCCTCTGCTGCAGGCAAGCGTTCAACACATTGCGCGTACCGTTCACATCCACGTCGTACTCAAAGGCCCGGTTCGAACCCTTGCCCGGCGTGACGATGGAGGCCAGGTGCACCACGGTATCGACCGCGTGCTGTGCGAGCGTGGCCGCCAAGGCCGGGTCGCGCACGTCTTGCGCTTGGTAGTGCACTTTGGGCTCGCGCCGATCGGCTGGCACTGCGCGCACGTCCAGGGCCACAACCGCATCGGTGTCGGCTCGCCGCGCCAGGGCCTGCACCACGCCGCGCCCCAAAAAGCCATCGGCCCCGGTCACCAGAATGCGCTGCGCGCGCGCCGCCTTGAATGCAGTGCTCATGCCTGCACGCTGGCTGTCTCGGCCGCATCCGCACCAAGTGGCGCCCTGCGTGCCCACCAGCCAGCCAATGCCAACCCGGCAAGAATGTCCCAAAAGCCCCATACGCCGGCAACCACCGCCATGCCGCCCAGCCCGCCGAAAAAGCTGAAGATCAGCACCAAGCCCAGGCCGGCGTTGCGGATGCCGACTTCGATGGTCACGGCGCGCCGGTCGTAGTCGCTCAGGCCCGTCCACCGGGCGCACAGATAGCCCGTGCCGAAGGCCAGCGCGTCGTGCAGAACCACCGCCAGCAGCACCATGCCAACGTAGTCCAGAAAGTAGCGCCAGTTGCCGGCGATGGCACCGACGATGAAGGCGATCAAGGCCACCAGACTCACAATGCGCACGCCCTTCTTGACGCGCCCCGTAAAGCGCGGCCACTGGTGCGCACACCACAGACCCATCAGAAACGGCAGCCCGATGATGAGCACGATGTGGCCCACCATCTCCAGCGGGTTCAGCGCAATGGTCTTGAGCAGGGGCGCAGCCGTGGGGTGCAAGCCACCCCAAAAAGCGAAGTTGAGCGGCATCACCACGATGGCGATGGCATTGGAAATCGCGGTCATGGACACCGACAGCGCCACGTTGCCCCGCGCCCGGTGCGTGAGGATGTTGGAGACATTGCCTGGCGGGCAGCACGCCACCAGAATCATGCCCAGCGCAATGCTCGGGGCCACGCCCAGCAGCAACGTCAGGCCAAAGGTGATGGCCGGCAACACCACAAACTGCGCGGCAATGCCCACCGCCATGGCCCAGGGCATTTTGGCCACGCGCTTGAAGTCTTCCAACCGCGTATCGAGCGCGATGCCGAACATGAGAAATGCCAGCACGCCGTTGAGCAGCGCCAGCGAGGCCGGGTTGAAATTGAGGCGTATCTCGTCGACTGGAAGCATGTGAATCTCCTAAAGCCTCGACTTAGCCCAGCGCAGCCGCGGCCTCGCGCACCGCGCTGCGATAGGTGTCCTTGTGCACGTAATAGGCCATGCGTTCGAGTTTTAGGTACCGGTAACCGCCGGACAGATCAGGCGGCGGCCCGGCCATCGCGCGCTCGAATGCCGCGGCGGCCGGAGTGGCG
>JBBSRE010000194.1:0-5847 GCA_038243365.1 Burkholderiales bacterium
AGGTCTATGCGGTCATCATGCTGGTCACGCTTGTCATCTTCTGGTTTGGCAGCGCCAGCGACCCGCGCCACTTGGTGACATCCAAGGCCAGCTTCATGGACCAGCTCAAGGCGTTGAAGGACCCGCGCGTGCTGCGCTACTGCCAGTACTACAGCATCGTATTCGGCGGCTATGTCGCGCTGTCGCTTTGGATGGTGCAGTACTACGTGGGTGAATACGGCCTCGATATCCGGGTCGCTGCGCTATTGGCGGCCTGCTTCTCGCTACCGGGCGGAGTGTTGCGCGCCTTTGGTGGCTGGTTGTCCGACAAGCATGGCGCGCACAGCGTGACCTGGTGGGTGCTGTGGGTGAGCTGGATCTGCCTGTTCCTGCTGAGCTACCCGCAGACGGACTTCACCATCCAGACCATTGACGGCGTGAAGACCCTGCACCTGGGGCTCAACGTCTATGCCTTCACTGCGCTCATGTTTGCACTGGGCATTGCCTTTGCCTTCGGAAAAGCCAGCGTCTTCAAGTACGTCAGCGACGACTACCCCGACAACATCGGAACCATCAGCGGCATCGTCGGCCTGGCGGGCGGGCTAGGTGGCTTCATCTTGCCCATCCTGTTCGGCGTGCTGGTGGACCTCACCGGTATCCGCTCCAGCGCTTTCATGTTGATGTACGGCGTGGTCTGGGTATCGCTGATCTGGATGTACTGGACCGAAGTGCGCAAGGCCAGCCCGATGGGCGACCAGAGCAAACCCCTTTCCCTTCAAAACTGAGCCCCAGCGGCCAGACCCCTCATCATGAAGAACACAAACACCAGTGGTGCCGATATCGTTGATTGGCGCCCCGAGGACGAGCAGTTCTGGGAAACCACCGGCAAAAAAATCGCCTACCGCAACCTCTGGATTTCCATTCCGGCCCTGCTGTGCGGCTTCGCCGTGTGGGGCATGTGGGGAATCATCACCGTCCAGATGATGAATCTGGGCTATCCGTTCAGCCAGGCCGAGTTGTTCACCCTGACCGCCATCGCCGGCTTGGCGGGCGCGACGATGCGCATTCCGGCTTCGTTCCTGATTCGGCTCTCAGGCGGGCGCAACACCATCTTTCTCACCACCGCCATGCTGCTGGCTCCTGCCATTGGCACCGGCATCGTGCTGCAGCATCCCGAGTGGCCGCTGTGGTCGTTTCAGCTGATGGCCTTGTGGTGCGGCGTGGGTGGCGGCAACTTTGCCTCGTCGATGTCCAACATCTCCACCTTCTTCCCCAAGCGGCTGCAGGGCACCGGTCTGGGCCTGAACGCGGGACTGGGCAATTTCGGCGTAACCACGATGCAGATCGTGATCCCGCTGGTGATGACTGTGCCCTTGCTCGGCGCTTTTGGCGGTGACTCGATGACCTTGCAAAAGGAAAGCGGCTGGATTTTTGGCGCTATTGCGCCGGGCACCGCGACCTGGATTCAAAACGCCGGCTTTGCCTGGGTGCTTTCCCTGGTGCCGCTGTCGATCCTGTGCTGGTTTGGCATGAACAACCTCAAGACGGTTTCGCCCGAGACCGGCGGGCCGATTGCGGCCTTCCTGAAAATCATCTGGCTCTACACCCTGTCTTTCATCCCGGCCGGTGTCGGCCTGTACCTTTACTTGCCGGCACCCAGCGGCCTGGGGGTGCTCAACATGTGGCTGGCCATGCCACTGATCATCGTGAGCACGCTGATGGTGATGAAGCTCACCGCCTTTGGCGCGATGAAGGAGAACGTCGCCAAGCAGTTCGCGATCTTCAGCAACAAGCACACCTGGTCGCTGACCATTCTGTACATCGTCACCTTCGGCTCCTTCATCGGCTTCTCGATGGCGCTGCCGCTGTCGATGAAGGTGATCTTTGGTGTCAGCCACGTGCCGGGCGCCGACGGTGTCTTGCAGCACGCGCTGGTCAACCCCAACGGACCGCCGGTGCTGGCCTACGCCTGGATCGGACCCTTCGTGGGGGCTGCGATTCGGCCTCTCGGTGGCTGGATCTCGGACAAGCTCGGTGGCTCCATCGTCACCCAATGGGTGTGCGCGGTCATGGTGCTCGCCGGCGTGGCGGTGGGGTATGTGATGCAACTCGCCTATCAATCGGCCACACCGGAAGAGTACTTCTTCATCTTCCTCGCCTTGTTCGTCGTGCTCTTCGCAGCCAGCGGCATCGGCAACGGTTCCACCTTCCGCACCATCGGCGTGATTTTTGACCGCCAGCAAGCCGGCCCTGTGTTGGGCTGGACTTCAGCGGTGGCCGCCTACGGCGCCTTCATCGCGCCGGTGGTGATTGGCCAGCAGATCAAGCTCGGCACGCCGCAGATGGCCATGTACGGATTTGCCGTGTTTTATGCCTTGTGCCTGCTGCTGAACTGGTGGTTCTACCTGCGCAAGACAGCTGAAATCAAGAACCCCTGAACCTGCACCGCTTCCCTGCTTCCCTGCTTCTCGGAGAAAAACCTATGAGCCATTTTCTTGACCGTCTCACCCACTTCTCGCAGCCCCGGGAGTCGTTCTCTGGCGACCTCGGCGTCACCACCGCCGAAGACCGCACCTGGGAAGACGCCTACCGCAATCGCTGGGCGCACGACAAGATCGTACGCAGCACGCATGGCGTGAACTGCACCGGATCGTGCTCGTGGAAGATCTACGTCAAGGGTGGCATCGTCACCTGGGAAACCCAGCAGACCGACTATCCGCGCACCCGTTGGGACATGCCCAACCACGAGCCGCGTGGGTGTTCCCGTGGTGCCAGCTACAGCTGGTATCTCTACAGCGCGAACAGGGTCAAGTACCCCATGATCCGCGCCCGGCTACTCAAGCACTGGCGGGAGGCGCGCCTCACGCTGGCGCCAGTCGAGGCCTGGGCCGCCGTGGTTCAGGACAACGCCAAGCGGCGCGACTACCAAAGCGTGCGCGGCTTGGGCGGCATGGTGCGTTCAACCTGGGACGAGGTCAATGAGCTGATCGCTGCAGCCAACATTTACACCATCAAGGAGCACGGCGCTGACCGCGTCGTCGGCTTCTCGCCCATCCCGGCGATGTCGATGATCAGCTACGCGTCCGGTTCGCGCTACTTGTCGTTGATTGGCGGCGTGAACCTGAGCTTCTACGACTGGTACTGCGACTTGCCTCCCAGCAGCCCGCAGGTCTGGGGCGAACAAACCGACGTGCCCGAGTCGGCCGACTGGTACAACTCCAGCTTCATCATCGCTTGGGGCTCTAACGTGCCGCAGACGCGTACGCCCGACGCGCACTTTTTCACCGAGGTGCGCTACAAGGGATGCAAGACGGTGGCCATCACGCCCGATTACTCCGAAGTCGCGAAACTGTCCGACCTGTGGATGCACCCGAAGCAGGGCACCGACGCTGCAGTCGCCATGGCCATGGGGCACGTCATCCTGAAAGACTTCTACTTTGGTGGCAACGGCCAGCCGCGCTCGGCCTACTTCGACGACTACGCGCGCCGCTATACCGATCTGCCGATGCTGGTGAGGCTCAAAGAGCACACGCTGGAAAACGGCAACACCTGCCTGGTGCCCGACCGCTATGTGCGCGCCAGCGATTTTGCCGATCAGCTGGGCCAGGACAACAACCCCGACTGGAAGACAGTGGCCTTTGATGCGGCCGGCCAGGTCGTCACGCCGCAGGGCGCGATTGGTTTCCGCTGGGGCCCGGATGGCCGAGCCGATACCGGCCAGTGGAACCTGGAGGCCAAGGAGGCACGCGATGGCAACGACGTGTCGCTCAGGCTGTCGGTGATGGAAGGTGAGGGCGGCGTGGAAAACGCTGCGACGGACCATGCGCAAGTGGGCTTTCCGTATTTCGGTGGCATCCACCATGAGCATTTCCCGAACAACGAACAGGGCGACGTATTGGTGCGCACCGTGCCGGTTCAGCGCATTGCGGTGGGCAGCGGTGAGATCCTGATCTCCACCGTGTTCGACTTGCAAGTGGCGCAGTACGGCATTGCGCGCGGCTTGCCGGGTGAGCTGGCGGCCACCAGCTTTGATGACAACACGCCTTACACCCCCGCCTGGCAGGAGCAGATTACCGGAGTGCCGCGCGACCAGATCATCACGGTGGCGCGCCAGTTCGCCGAGAACGCGCACAAGACCGAGGGCCGCTCCATGGTCATCATCGGCGCGGGCATGAACCATTGGTACCACAGCGACATGAACTACCGCGGGGTCATCAACATGCTGATGATGTGCGGCTGTATCGGCAAAAGTGGCGGTGGCTGGTCGCACTACGTGGGTCAGGAAAAATTGCGCCCGCAGACTGGCTGGACACCGCTGGCCTTTGCGCTCGACTGGATTCGCCCACCGCGGCAAATGAACAGCACCAGCTTCTTCTACGCGCACACCAACCAGTGGCGCTATGAGAAGCTCGGCGTGGATGAAGTGCTCTCCCCGCTGGCCGACAAAAAGCTCTACGGCGGCAGCATGATCGACTACAACGTGCGCGCAGAGCGCATGGGTTGGTTGCCCAGCGCACCGCAGCTTCAGACGCACCCGATGCAGGTGGTCAAGGACGCCCAGGCCGCAGGCATGGACCCCAAAGACTACACGGTCAAATCGCTCAAGGACGGTTCTTTGAAGTTGAGCTGCGAAGACCCGGACCACCCCGCCAACTGGCCGCGCAACATGTTCGTCTGGCGCTCCAACATCATTGGCTCGTCGGGCAAGGGGCATGAGTACTTCCTCAAGCACCTGCTGGGCACTGACAACGGGGTGCAGGGAAAAGACTTGGGCGCCGAAGATGGCAAGCCCGAAGAAGTGGTGTGGCACGACAAGGCGCCTGAGGGCAAGCTGGACCTGCTGGTCACGATCGACTTCCGCATGAGCACGACCTGCCTGTATTCCGACATCGTGCTGCCCACGGCCACCTGGTACGAGAAGAACGACCTCAACACCAGCGACATGCATCCGTTCATTCACCCGCTGTCCACGGCGGTGGACCCGGTGTGGCAGTCCAAGAGCGACTGGGAAATCTACAAAGGCTTTGCCAAGAAATTCAGTGAGCTGTGCGAAGGACAGTTGGGGATTGAAAAGGAAATGGTGTTGACCCCGGTCATGCACGACACCCCCGGCGAGCTGGCGCAGCCCTTTGACGTGAAGGACTGGAAACGCGGCGAGTGCGAGCTGATTCCGGGCAAGACCGCGCCGCAGATGCAGGTGATCGAGCGCGATTACCCGAACGTCTACAAGCGCTTCACGGCTGTCGGCCCGCTGCTGAACAAGATCGGCAACGGCGGCAAGGGCATTTCGTGGAATACGGAGAAAGAGGTCACGCAGCTCGGTCAGTTGAGCGGCGTCGTTACCGAGCCCGGCGTGACGCAGGGCATGCCCCGCATCGACAGTGACATTGACGCCTGTGAAATGGTGCTGCAGCTGGCGCCTGAGACCAACGGCCATGTGGCGGTGAAGGCCTGGGCGGCTCTTGGCAAACAGACTGGCCGCGACCACACGCATTTGGCGATACACCGCGAAGACGAGAAGATCCGCTTTCGCGATATTCAGGCGCAGCCACGCAAGATCATCAGCTCACCGACCTGGAGCGGCATCGAGTCTGAGACCGTGTCGTACAACGCCGGCTACACCAACGTGCACGAGTACATCCCGTGGCGAACGCTGACGGGTCGCCAGCAGTTCTACCAGGACCATCCGTGGATGCTGGCTTTCGGTGAGGGCTTTGCGAGCTACCGGCCACCGGTCAACCTGAAAGCGACGGCGGGAGTGCACAGCATTCGATCGAACGGCAACACGGAGATATTGCTCAACTTCATCACGCCGCACCAGAAGTGGGGCATCCACTCGACGTACACCGACAACCTGCTGATGCTCAC
>JBBSRE010000195.1:0-5819 GCA_038243365.1 Burkholderiales bacterium
CATGGAAGCGGGCGAATCACCTCAGTCAGGTATCGCACGCGAGGTGAAGGAAGAAACCAACCTGGATGTGCGCGAATGCACGCTGGTCGGGGCCTATGAATTCCTGCGCATGAACCAGATCATCATCGCGTATCACGTGGTGGCTGAAGGGGAGGTGCGCCTCTCGCCTGAGTTGGTGGACCACCGGCTGTACGATTTGAAGGACCTGAAATGCTGGCCCTCCGGCACCGGGTATGCACTGGCTGACTGGCTGCGCACGCGGGGCCACGACCCCGTTTTTTTTACCGATGAAGAAAACGCCGAGCGACGCCGGGGACTTGACGCCCTGCCAAAGGACTGAACGCCATGGACATCCACACCGAAATCGACACCCGCGGCCTCAACTGCCCGCTGCCCATCCTGAAAGCCAAGAAGGCACTTGCTGGCATGCAGAGCGGTCAGGTGCTCAAGGTGGTAGCTACCGACACCGGTTCAGTGCGGGACTTCCAGGCCTTTGCCAAACAGACCGGCAACGAGCTGGTAGACCAGCAGACCGTGGGCGAGGAATACATCCATTTGTTGCGGCGGCGCTGAGCGGTTCTCAGGGTCTTAAGCAGCTGCGCTGGCGCGAACCTTCAAGGCATTGAGCGGGATACGCAGGTAAGAAATGCCGTTGTCGTCAGCAGGTGGAAGCTGGCCTCCGCGCACGTTGACCTGAATGGATGGGAGCATCAGGCTGGGCACTTCCAGCATGGCATCTCGCGCCACGCGCATGGCGACAAAATCTGCCTCGCTGATGCCATCTCGTACATGGATGTTTTTGGCTCTCTGCTCGGACACGGTGCTGATCCATTGCGCGTCGGGCCGTGATGCAGGCGGGTAGTCGTGGCAGACGTACACCGTGGTCTCGAGCGGCAGGCTCAAAATTTTACGCATCGACGCATACAGTGCGTGTGCATTGCCACCCGGAAAATCTGCTCGTGCACTGCCCACATCCGGCATGAACAGCGTGTCGCCCACAAACACCGCGCCGTCCACCAAGTAAGCCATATCGGCTGGCGTGTGGCCTGGCACGGGAAGCGCTGTGACCTCCGTTTCACCGATGTGGAAGACCTCTCCGTCTTTAAAAAGATGGTCAAACTGGCTTCCGTCGGGCAAAAAAGCAGGCTCCAGGTTGTAGAGATTTTTGAACGCTCCTTGCACCGCACGAATGTTCTCGCCCATCGCAACCTTGCCGCCCAATTGCGCGCTGATGTGCCGTGCTCCCGAGAGGTGGTCAGCATGGGCGTGTGTTTCAAGAATCCAGTCCACTTGCAGGCTCTGCTTGTGCACGTAGGCGATCAGTTGGTCGGCTGACTGCGTGCTGGTATGGCCTGCCTTGTAGTCATAGTCGAGCACGGGGTCGATGATGGCGGCGTGGCGCGTCGCGCAGTCGTAAATGACATACGACACAGTACAGCTGGCGGGATCAAAAAAACCTTGGGTAACGGTGCGGAGGCTCATCGCTGATTCCTTGTCGAAAAATACACGCCAAATTAATATACAAAATTATATAATATCTATATCTATACTGTAAAAGTGTAATCCATGAAGAGCATTTCACTTGCTGTTGACCCCGAAGCACTGCGGGGTGCCGCGCACCTGGCCGTGGGCGCGCTCAAGCTGCTTGCCAACGAAGACCGCCTGCTGCTTCTGTGTCAGCTGTCGCAGGGGGAAATGTGCGTGGGTGATCTGGAGGAGGCGTTGGGTATTCGCCAGCCTACCTTGTCGCAGCAGCTGGGCGTACTGCGGACTGAAGGGGTGGTCGACACGCGCCGCGAAGGCAAGAACGTGCACTACCGCGTTGTTGACCCGGCGCTCCTGGAAATCCTCGCGCTGCTTTATCGGCTGTACTGCCCCAAGGAATCACCATGACGATTGACTGGAACCAATTTACGCCGTTGACCGCCTTGGCGGGTGGTTTGCTGATTGGTCTGGCGGCCGCCTTGTTGGTGCTCATGACGGGTCGCATCGCGGGAATCAGCGGTGTGCTGGGCGGCGTGTTGACTGCTCAGCGCGGCGATTTGGGCTGGCGCGCCGCATTTGTGCTGGGGCTGGTGGGTGCACCCCTGGTCTATGCGCTCTTTGCCACGGTGCCCGAGCCACAGATCGACGCTGGCGATGGGTTGCTTATCGCCGCGGGGCTGTTGGTAGGAATTGGCACGCGGTATGGCGCGGGCTGCACCAGTGGCCACGGCGTATGCGGCATTTCACGTGGTTCCCCGCGCTCGCTGGTAGCCACTGCCACTTTCATGAGCGTGGGCATTGCCACGGTGTTTGTGACGCGCCACTTGCTTGGCGCTTGAAGGGAATGCAATGACCTTGATCGCATCTTTACTGGCGGGTCTGGTGTTCGGGCTGGGTCTGATCCTCTCCGGGATGGCCAATCCGGCAAAAGTTCTGGGCTTTTTGGATCTGGCAGGGCCTTGGGACCCGTCACTGGCGTTTGTCATGGGCGGGGCGATCGCAGTGGGCGCGATCGCTTTTGCCTGGGCCGGGCGATTGCGCGAATCGCTATTGGGCGCGCCGATGCGACTGCCAACAGTCAAGAAGGTAGATCGGCGACTTGTCGGCGGGGGCGCGCTGTTCGGTCTTGGCTGGGGCCTGGCAGGTTTTTGCCCCGGTCCGGCACTGGCGGCGTTGGGCATGGGTCACACCAAAGCGCTGATTTTTGTGGTCGCCATGCTCGCAGGCATGGCCGGTTTTGAGCTGCTGGAAGAAGTCCGTCGGCTGCGCTCCTCGCGGGCGGTTTGACGCCGCACTCAACCGGTTCTATAGCGGTGCTACAGAGTCAGTGTCTTGAGGTATTCGCGAAACGCATCGCCCACTTCCTCGTGCTCCAGCGCCAGTTCGACGGTAGCCTGCAGGAATCCTTCTTTGCTTCCGCAGTCGTAGCGCTTGCCTTCGTACTGGAACGCATACACCGCTTCATTTTCCATCAAGCGGCCGATGGCGTCGGTCAATTGAATTTCTCCTCCTGCGCCTTTGGGCTGGTTGCGAATTTCGTCGAAGATGCCTGGGGTGAGGATGTAGCGACCAGCAATGCCCATGCGAGAGGGGGCTTTATCGGCAGTGGGTTTTTCCACGATACGGTCGATCCGCAGCAGCGGGCCACCGGCTGACTCACCCGCAACGATGCCGTAGCGATGGACCTGGTTTTCCGGTACTTCCTGAACCGCGATGACCGAGCGACCTTGTTGGCGAAATGCCTGGGCCATCTGCGCCAGCACTGGCATGCCACCCACAGGCCCACGCATGAGATCGTCGGCCAGCAGCACTGCGAACGGCTCATTGCCGACCAACGGTTCCGCACACAGCACCGCATGGCCCAGGCCGAGCGAGCGAGGTTGGCGCACAAAGGCACAGTCCATATCGTCCGGCATAACCGAGCGCACCAAGCGCAGAAGCGGCGTTTTGCCGGCCGCTTCGAGCTCGCTTTCCAGCTCGTAGGCGGTGTCGAAATGGTCTTCGATGGCGCGCTTGCTGCGGCCAGTCACAAAGATCATGTGCCGAATGCCGGCCGCATAGGCTTCTTCAACTGCGTACTGGATCAGCGGCTTGTCCACCACCGGCAGCATTTCCTTGGGGCTGGCTTTGGTGGCCGGTAGAAAGCGGGTGCCCAGCCCCGCCACGGGAAAAACGGCTTTGCGAACGGTGGCGTGTGCGGACGGGGACATGAAAAATCCTTGGGAAAGTGGTGTTGTGGAAGGCGCCAGCTAGGCGAGGCGCGACAACTGGGCCTGCAGGCGCTCAAGCGTTTCGGCAGCGTCAGCCATCCTTTTCTTTTCTTGCTCGAGTACCGCAGCCGGAGCTTTGGCGACGAAAGCTTCGTTGCTCATCTTGGCGCGTGCATTCGCGAGTTGGCTTTCGATGCGCGCGCATTCCTTTGTCAGACGTGCGCGCTCGGCGGTGACGTCAATTTCCATGTGCAGGCACAAGCGGGCGCTGTCCACCACGGCCACAGGCGCGGCCTGTGCGGCCTGCTGCCATGCGGCTTCGTCGTCGAACACGCGCACTTCTGACAGCTTCGCCAGTGCTTGGAGCACCGGCGCAGCGCTGCGCAAAAAGTCGGCATCGCCCACGGCGTAGAGCGGCAGGCGCGTGGCAGGAGAGACGTTCATTTCGCCGCGCAACGTGCGGCACGCGTCTACCAGCGCTTTCAGCCGGTTGACGTGGGCGATGGACACCTCGTCGATCTTGGCGGGTTGAGCCTCCGGGTAGCGCGCGATGCTCACCGATTCGCCGCCCAAGCCCGCAACGGGCGCCACTTTCTGCCAGAGCTCTTCGGTGATGAAAGGAATCAAGGGGTGCGCCAAGCGCAGGATGGCTTCGAGCGTGCGGATCAGCGTGCGTCGTGTAGCGCGCTGCTCGGCCAGCCCGCGCTCGGGGTCTTCACAGACTGCCCCGGCCTGGATCTGCACCTTGGCGATCTCCAGGTACCAGTCGCAGTACTCGTTCCAGACGAAGTCGTAGAGGGTGTTGGCGACGTTGTCCAGGCGATATTCCGCAAAACCTTTGGCCACATCGGCTTCGGCCTTTTGCAGCAGCGACGTGATCCAGCGGTCGGCCTGGCTGAAGTGCATGTAGCCAGCGGCCTTGCCCCCCGGCTGGCAATCGGCCTTGGTGTGTTCCATCAGGCCGCAGTCCTGGCCTTCGCAGTTCATCAGCACGAAGCGACTGGCGTTCCAGAGCTTGTTGCAGAAGTTGCGGTAGCCCTCGCAGCGTTTGCTGTCGAAGTTGATGGAGCGACCCAGCGACGCCAGCGCGGCAAAGGTGAAGCGCAGGGCGTCGGCGCCGTAGGCAGGAATACCCTCAGGAAATTCTTTTTCGGTTTGCTTGCGAACCTTGGGCGCGGTCTCGGGCTTGCGCAGGCCGGTCGTGCGTTTGTCCAGCAGCGGTTCTAGCGAAATACCGTCGATCAGGTCGACCGGGTCGAGCACATTGCCTTCGCTCTTGCTCATCTTTTTGCCCTGCGCATCGCGCACCAGGCCGTGGATATACACGTGCTTGAACGGCACGCGGCCGGTGAAATGCGTAGTCATCATGATCATCCGGGCGACCCAGAAAAAGATGATGTCGTAGCCCGTCACCAGCACGCTGCTGGGCAGATACAAGTTGTAGTCGTCGGTGGGGGTGTCGTCCTGGCTGGGCCAACCCATGGTGCTAAACGGCACCAGGGCAGACGAGTACCAAGTGTCCAGCACGTCTTCGTCTCTGCGCAGTTTTTTACCCGGTGCCTTCGCTTGTGCCTCGGCCTCGTTGCGCGCCACGGTCACATTGCCCTCCTCGTCGTACCAGGCCGGAATCTGGTGGCCCCACCACAGTTGGCGGCTGATGCACCAGTCCTGGATGTTGTTCATCCACTGGTTGTAGGTATTGACCCAGTTCTCGGGCACGAAGGTTACGGCGCCTGAATCAACTGCATCGATGGCTTTTTGCGCAATGCTTTTGCCAGTGGGATCTTGCTCGCTCACCTTGCTCATGGCGACAAACCATTGGTCGGTCAGCATGGGTTCAACCACCTGGCCGGTGCGGGTGCAGATGGGAACCATGAGCTTGTGCTTCTTGGTTTCCACCAACGCGCCAATGGCGTCCAGATCGGCCAACACGGCCTTGCGGGCGACGAAGCGGTCCATGCCGCGGTATTTCTCGGGCGCGTTGTCGTTGATGGTGGCTTGCAGGGTGAGCACCACGATCATGGGCAGCTGGTGGCGCTGGCCCACGGCGTAATCGTTCTGGTCGTGCGCTGGCGTGACCTTGACCACACCGGTGCCAAAATCTTTGTCGACGTAGTCGTCGGC
>JBBSRE010000196.1:0-5767 GCA_038243365.1 Burkholderiales bacterium
CGAACCAGGTGGCGAGGCAGACCTAGACCGAGGACACAACCACCCAGGCCCGATAGTTGGGCATGAACATGAAGCCCAGATCGGTACCGCCCTGCAGTAGCTCAGGCGTGCCATAGCGCAGGCCGGACACACCATAGACAGAGCGAAACGCGCCCTCAATCAGCAAAGTCAGCCCCAACGTGAGGAGCAGACCGTACAGGTGATCGAGTTTGTAGATCCAACGCAGCAGCAAGCGCTCGATCACCACACCGAACAAGCCCACCACCAGGGGCGCAGCCACCAGCATGACCCAGTAATTGACCCCCCAATACTTCATGGCCATCCAGGTAATCACCGCCCCCATCATGAACAGCGCGCCATGCGCAAAGTTGATGACGTTGAGCAGGCCGAAGATAACGGCCAACCCGAGGCTGAGAATTGCGTAGAACGAGCCGTTGACCAGCCCCAGAAGGAGCTGGCTCAACAGGCCAGTCAATGACACACCAAAGATTTCCATGAGATCGCGAGTAAAGAACGGAGTAAGGGCGGTTCGGCTAGGTGGGGCTCAGGAAATTATTTCCAGAGCGCGCACTTGCTTTCGGCCTTGGTGGTGAACACGGATTCGCCGGGCAGGGTCTTGACGATCTTGAGGTAATCCCAAGGCTTCTTCGACTCCGATGGCTGCTTGGCTTCAACCAGGTACATGTCATGCACCATGCGGCCGTCCGGGCGCACCACACCGTTCTTGGCAAAGAAGTCGTTGATCGGCGTCTTGCGGATCTGCTCCATGACCTTGTCGCCATTGGTGGTCTTGGCGGCTTCCACGGCCTTGAGGTAGGTCATGGTGGCCGAGTAGTCGGCTGCCTGGAGGTCAGTGGGCATGCGCTTCATCTTGGCAAAGTACTTGTCAGCGAACTTGCGCGACTCGTCGTCCTTGTCCCAGTACCAGCTGGTGGTGTGCAGCAGGCCGCCAACGCTCTTGAGGCCCAGACTGTGGATGTCGCTCAGGAACACCAGCAGACCCGCGATCTTCATGGTCTTGTCGATGCCGAATTCCTTGGCCGACTTGACCGCATTGATCATGTCGCCGCCAGCGTTGGCCAGGCCGAGAATTTGCGCCTTGGAGCTTTGGGCTTGCAACAGAAACGACGAGAAGTCAGAAGCGTTCAGGGGGTGGCGCACGGTGCCCAGCACTTTTCCGCCCTTGGCTTCCACCACTGCGCTGGTGTCTTTCTCCAGCGCATGACCGAAGGCGTAATCCGCCGTCAGGAAAAACCAGGTCTTGCCGCCGTTTTCCACGACCGCGCCGCCGGTTCCCTTGGCCAGGGCCACCGTGTCGTAGGCGTAGTGAACCGTGTACGGGCTGCACTGCTCGTTGGTCAGCGCCGACGAACCGGCGCCGTTGTTGAAGTAGGGAATCTTTTTCTCTTGCGTCACCTTGGCGGTGGCCAAGGCTGTGCCGGAGTTGGTGCCGCCGAAGATCATGGTGGCGCCATCGGTGTCGATCCACTCACGGGCCTTGGAAGCGGCAATATCGGCCTTGTTCTGGTGGTCAGCGGTGAGCAAGGTGATCGGCTGGCCCAAGGCCTTGCCGCCGAAGTCGTCAATGGCCATCTGGATGGCGGTGGCGCCGCCCTTGCCTTCAATGTCCGAATACAGACTGGACATGTCGGTGATAAAGCCAATCGTGACTTTCTCCTGGGCGTGGACGGCCGTGGTGGCCAAGCCAGCTGCTGCCAGCATCAGGGCCAGAGTGGTGCGCTTGTTTTTCATGCAATGTCTCCTTCGACGGTTGGAAAAGAATGGATTGAGTCCGGCTTTCGGCCGCTCACGACGAAATGCGTTGACCAGTCTGCGAGAGCAGCGACCATGATCAGATACCGAGCAACTGGTTGAGCACCGGCATGCGCGATTCGAGCTCGTCCGAAGTGAAGTGCTGCACGACGGTGCCGTGCTCGATCACGTAGAAGCGGTCCGCCAGAGGGGCGGCGAAGCGGAAGTTTTGCTCCACCATGACCACGGTGTAACCCTTTGCGCGCAGCGTGGTGATCATGCGAGCCAAAGCCTGAACAATGACTGGAGCAAGGCCTTCGGAAATTTCGTCGAGGAGGAGCAACTTGGCGCCGGTGCGCAGGATACGGGCCACGGCCAGCATCTGCTGCTCTCCGCCGGAGAGCCGCGTACCTGGGCTGTGGCGGCGCTCGGCCAGGTTAGGAAACATGTCGTAAATTTCTTCAAGCGACATGCCAGTCGTGCCGGTCTTGAGCACCGGCGGCAACAGCAGATTTTCCTCGCAGGTCAGGCTGGCGAAGATGCCGCGTTCTTCCGGGCAATATCCGATGCCCAGGTGCGCAATGCGGTGGGTAGCCATGTCGATGGTCTCGACGCCATTGACCTTTATCGAACCTTTGCGCGAGCCCGTGAGGCCCATGATGGCGCGCAGCGTGGTGGTGCGACCGGCGCCGTTGCGTCCCAGCATAGTGACCACTTCGCCGGGTTGGACCGAGATGTCGATCCCGTGCAGCACATGCGATTCGCTGTACCAGGCTTGCAGCTGGTTGATCTCCAGGGCTGCGCCGGAATTGTGGGTGGCAGAGGTGGACGCCATCTCAGTGCGCTCCCTCAAGCTGGGCATCGGTGCTACCCATGTAGGCTTCCATCACGTCGCGGTTGACCGACACCTCCTCATAAGGTCCCTCGGCCAATACTGCACCGCGCTGTAGCACGGTAATGCGGTCGGCAATGGTGGAGACGACTTTCATGTTGTGTTCGACCATCAGGATGGTGCGGCCGACCGACACCTTGCGAATCAGCTCGGTCACGCGGTCCACGTCTTCATGGCCCATTCCTTGAGTGGGTTCGTCGAGCAGCATCAGCTCGGGATCCATGGACAGCGTGGTCGCAATCTCGAGCGCACGTTTTCTACCGTAAGGCAGGTTGACGGTGACTTCGTCTGCCAAATCTTCCAGGCCGACTTCTGTCAGCAACTGCATCGCCCGATCATCGAGCTTGTGCAGACTCTGTTCGCTGCGCCAAAAATGAAAGGCCGTTCCCAGCTTGCGCTGCAGGCCGATGCGCACGTTCTCGATCAACGTGAGGTGCGGAAAAACGGCAGAGATCTGGAACGAACGAATAACCCCCCTGCGCGCGATCTGCGCGGGCTGCTCGCGCGTGATGTCCTTCCCGTTGAAGCGGATGCTGCCGGACGTGGGCTCCAAGAACTTCGTCAACAGGTTAAAGCAGGTTGTCTTGCCGGCACCGTTGGGGCCGATCAAGGCGTGAATGCTGTGACGCTGAACATTCAGGGTCACATCATCGACTGCCGTGAATCCCTTGAATTCTTTGGTCAGGTTGCGGGTTTCGAGAATGAAGTCGCTCATTGCGCCGTGCGTGCTTTCATGATCAAGGAATCGGGGGCGCAGAAATTCACTCAGTGAAATGCTGCTGCTGTAATGCATGGTACGGTGCGCTCCCCCGCAAGGCACTGGGACTAACGCGTATGTAAAAGTGCCTACGCATCGCTTTGCAACGGCTCCTACACTCGAAACCGATGGCCTCCGCACCCCCTCGAACCCTGCCAACCGGTGCGCCGCGCTCACTCTCAGGCCTGCTCCCGTTTCTCAGGCCATATCGAGGGCGTATCGCCCTCGCCCTGCTGTTCCTGGTGTTGGCGGCCTCGGCCACCCTCGCGTTTCCTGTGGCACTGCGCACCCTGATTGACGGAGGCCTGGTGTCGAACGACGGCGGTCAACGTGCTCTCGCCTTGCGCGGACACTTTCTGGCACTTTTCGGCGTTGCTGTGCTGCTGGGGTTGGCCTCCGCCGGGCGCTTTTACATGGTGAGCTGGCTGGGCGAACGTGTGACTGCCGACCTGCGCAACGCTGTCTACGCGCATGTGCTTGAGCAAAGCCCACAGTTTTATGAAACCACCCAGAGCGGCGAGGTGCTCTCACGCCTCACCACCGACACCACCCTGGTGCAAACGGTGGTGGGTTCCTCACTGTCCATGGGGCTTCGCAATGCCGTAGTCGGGCTGGGCGCCATCGTCATGCTGGTGTGGACCAACCCCCGTGTGATGGCGGTAGTGGTCTTGATGCTGGTGGCAGTGGTGCTACCAGCGATGTGGATTGGCCGGCGGGTGCGCCGGCTCTCGCGTGCCAGCCAGGACCGGGTGGCCGACTCCAGCGCCATCGCGGCGGAAATTCTCAACGCGGTTCCAGTGGTGCAGAGCTTCAATGCCCAGCAGCGCGAAGCTACCCGGTTCGAGCGGGCCACACAGAAAGCGTTTGAGACGGCAGTCAGCCGCTCGCGCACGCGCGCATTGCTGGTGGCCTTCATCATCGTGGCGAACGCGGCTTTGCTTTTGTGGGGGTTGTACCGTGGAACGCAGGCGGTGCTCGGAGGAACCATGAGCGCAGGCCACCTGGGAGAGACCGTGCTCTACGTCGGCCTGCTCGCGGGCGCCGCTGCGGTGCTGGGCGAGGTGTATGGCGACTTGCTGCGGGCTGCGGGTGCGACGGAGCGGCTGATGGAGCTTTTGTCCAGCCAATCGCCGGTGGCCTCTCCTGCGGATCCCCGGCAAATGGAGCAAGACGCAGTCCGTGAGGGCGTGGCCGTGGAGTTTGACCGCGTGACCTTTCATTACCCGTCTCGCCCCGAACAGGCCGCCTTGCAGGACTTCTCGCTGTCACTGGCGCCGGGTGAAACCGTGGCGCTGGTGGGGGCAAGCGGCGCGGGGAAAACCTCGGTGTTTCAGCTACTGCAGCGCTTCTACGATGCGGATGCGACCGAAAGTCTGTCCGCGGTGCCTCGCCGAGCCGGCGTTCGCCTAGGGGGCATCGACGTGCGCGACCTGCCTTTGTCGGACGTCCGAGCAATGATCGGCACGGTGCCACAGGACGCGGTTATTTTTTCGGCTTCTGCAGCCGACAACATTCGCTATGGCCGACCGGACGCCTCCGACGAAGAGGTCTGTGCCGCAGCCCGCAATGCGTTCGCCCATGATTTTCTTCAGGACCTTCCGCAAGGCTATGACACGTTTCTGGGCGAGCGCGGTGTCCGGCTGTCTGGCGGGCAGCGCCAACGCATTGCTATCGCGCGCGCCATTTTGAAGAACGCGCCGCTGCTGCTGCTGGATGAAGCTACCAGCGCGCTCGATGCGCAGAGCGAACGCGTGGTTCAGGCAGCGCTCGATTCGGCATTGCACAGCCGGGCAGGACAACGCACCACGCTCGTCATTGCTCACCGACTTGCCACGGTGCAGAACGCCGACCGCATCGTGGTGATGGACCACGGGCGTGTGGTGGAACAAGGGACGCACGCGGCACTGGTGGCCGCGAACGGAATCTATGCGCGGCTGGCTGCGCTTCAGTTCTCGGCTTAGGCGGCTATCATGATCAAAAAAGACTTCCAGCGCTTACTAGCATTGCGCTAGAAGCTACATTTTTGATAGCAGTCGCCTGGGCTCCCTGCGCACTTGGGGTGCGACGAACCATCGACCGGATTGCTTTTTAATGCAACGGCTCTATCAGGGAAGCTGGCACCGGAAACACCTCCACTCCATCATCTGCCAGAGCCTTCACCTGGGCCGCACTTGCGATCCCACGGATCGGGCGCTGCGGCAGATCACCGTCATGCATGGCTTGAGCCTCGGAGGTGAAACGATCACCGACATTTTCGGTTGCGGCGATCAGTTCACGGGCGCGCGCATGCCAGCGCGCCAGGGCCGGGCTGCTATCGACGGTGGCATCACCGCTCACGCCGGCTCCAGTCGCAGGCTCCGCGCGCG
>JBBSRE010000197.1:0-5760 GCA_038243365.1 Burkholderiales bacterium
AGACCGCGGCGTCAACATGCCCAGCTTCTTTGGCTACATGTTGTGGTCGGGCGCGATCCTGATCCCGATGTTCGTCATCATTACCTTCTTGTTCTTCTGACCTGGGCTCGAATCAAATGCAGAACTCCGATTCCAACGGGCAGCGCCCCCGCATTCTGGTGACGCGGGCGGTGTTCGCCCAAGTGCGAGCGCGGCTCTCCGAAGTCTTTGACGTCGAGAGCAACCAGGAGGACGACGTGTTCAGCCGCGCCGAGCTCGTGCAGCGCTTGCAGGGCTGCCAGGGGGTGCTGAGCACCGGCAGCGAGCGGATCGACGCCGAGCTGCTCGCTGCCTGCCCCGATTTGCGCATCGTGGCCAACATGGCGGTGGGCTATAACAATTTTGACCTGGACGCCATGACGGCGGCGGGCGTTCAGGGCACCAACACGCCCGATGTGCTGACCGAAACCACGGCCGACTTCGGCTTCGCGCTGCTGATGGCAACTGCGCGGCGCATGACCGAGGCGGAGCACTACCTGCGCGCAGGCCTGTGGACGAAATGGCGCTACGACATGTTCGCCGGTGCCGAGGTGCATGGCAGCACGCTGGGGATTCTGGGCATGGGGCGTATCGGACAGGCCATTGCCCGGCGCGCGGCGCACGGTTTTGGCATGCAGGTGGTGTATCACAACCGCTCCCGACTGGCGCCCGAGGTGGAGGCAGAGTGCCGCGCCGCCTACGTGAGCAAGGACGAACTGCTGGAGCACAGCGACCACCTCATGCTGGTGCTGCCCTACAGCGCCGAGTCGCACCACGCCATCGGCGCTGCCGAACTGGCCCAAATGAAGCCTTCCGCAACGCTGATCAACATCGCGCGCGGTGGCATCGTGGACGACGTTGCGCTCGCCGCAGCGCTGCGCGAAGGGCGGCTGGCTGCTGCGGGGCTGGATGTGTTCGAGGGTGAGCCCAAAGTCCACCCCGACTTGCTGTCGCTCAGCAACGTGGTGCTGACACCGCACATCGCCAGCGCGACGCTCGCCACGCGCCGGGCCATGGCCAACAAAGCCGCAGACAACCTGATCGCGTTCTTTGCCGGCGCGCAGATTCCGAGCCCGGTGAACACCCCGGCAAAGCGCGAGAAAAATTGAGCAAAATAGGGCTTTAGCGCTTATTCAGTAAGCGCTAGCAGCTATTGAAACTATAGCATTTAAATGGCAACAGACACCCTCGTGATGCTGGCCGGCGCCGGTCTGGCAGTGGTTCTGCTGTTGCTGCTCGTGCTGCTGCTCGTGTTGCTGCTGCGTCGCCCGCGGGTGCAGCTGCCGCCCGAGTGGCTGGAGAGGCTGCAGGCGCTGGAAGCAGCAGGGCGCGCTACCCAAATGGCAGTCGCCAAGAACGATGGCGCGCTGGACGCTATGGGCCACCAGCTGCGCGGCTTCACGCAAACCTCGCAGACCGCTCAGGACGCGCTGCGCCAGGCAGTCGATGAGCGCTTGGCGCAGGCCGTGGGCGAGTCGCGCGCCGCGCGCGGCGAGTTGTCCGCCACGCTCGGCGCGTTTCGCACCGACGTGGTAGCCACCACGGGCGCGTTGGCAGCAGAGAGCGTGAAATCCCGCGAGGCCCTGCAGACCAGCAGCGCGCAGGCGCAGGAGCGCATTCAAGAGCGTTTTGAGGCGCTGACCCAGGCCACGCGGTCTACGCTCGATTCCCTCAAGACCGACATCCACACCCAGTTGCTCGGCATGGGCGGCACGCTGCGCGACCAGCTCGATGTCAACAGCCAGCAGATCCGCAACCAGTTCTCGGCGCTGCAGGAATCGGTGCACCAGCAACTCTCAGGCATGGTGCAGGGAAGTCAGCAAAGCAGCGAGCAGTTGCGCACCGCGCTGAACGAGCGCCTGGCCGCCATCCAGGCGGACAACGCCACACGGTTAGAGGAAATGCGCCGGACGGTGGACGAAAAATTGCACGCCACGCTGGAGCACCGCCTGGGCGAATCCTTCAAGCTGGTGAGCGACCGGCTGGAGCAGGTGCACAAAGGCCTGGGTGAAATGCAGACGCTCGCCGGCAGCGTGGGCGACTTGAAGCGTGTGATGACCAACGTCAAATCGCGTGGCACCTGGGGCGAAGTGCAGCTCGGCGCCATCCTTGACAACGTGCTGACGCCCGAGCAATTCGGCCGCAACGTGAAGACGGTGCCTGGCAGCGACGAAATGGTGGAATTTGCCATCCGCCTGCCAGGCAAGTCGCATGAGACGCCGGTGTGGCTACCGATTGACGCCAAATACCCGGTGGAGCAATACCAGCGCCTGCTGGACGCGCAAGAAGCTGCCGACAAACCGGCCATGCTCTCAGCGGGCAATGCGTTCGAGACATCTATCCGCGCAGAGGCGCGCAAGATCTCGGCCAAGTACGTTTCGCCGCCACACACCACCGATTTCGCGGTGCTCTATTTGCCGTCCGAAGGTCTGTTTGCCGAGGTGATGCGCAGGCCCGGCCTGTCCGAAGCCGTGCAGACCGATTGTCGAGTCATGCTGACCGGTCCTACCAACCTGGCGGCCATGCTTAACAGCCTTCAGATGGGCTTTAAGACCCTGGCCATCGAGAAGCGTTCGTCGGAAGTCTGGGCGCTGCTGGGCACAGTGAAGACCGAGTTTGGCAAATTTGGCGAAGTGGTCGAGGCGACCAAGAAATCCATTGATGCGGCCGCTCGCCGCTTCGAGCAGGTAGAGGTGCGCACCCGGGTGATTCAGCGCAAACTGCGCGACGTGCAGGATTTGCCTGCACCTGAGGCAGATCCTCCCGGCCTGCTGCCGGAGCCGGGTTCGGACGATTGAACTGCCAACTAGGCGCCCGCACGGCGCGACTGCGGAAAACCTAGTCGGTCAAGCCGTAAAAATCCTGAATGTTCTGCCAGGCCTGGTGCGGATCATCGGTCAGGTGGAACAGCGACAGGTCGGATTCGGCGATGGTGCCGGCCTCCACCAGCGCCTCAAAATTAATTAGCTGGTTCCAGAATTGGGTACCGAACAGCACGATGGGCACCGGTTTGGATTTTCCGGTCTGCACCAGCGTCAGCACCTCAAACAGCTCGTCCAGCGTGCCGAAACCGCCGGGGAAAGCGACCAGTGCCTTGGCGCGCATCATGAAATGCATCTTGCGCAGCGCAAAGTAGTGGAAGCGGTAGTTGAGCGAGGGCGTGATGTAGGGGTTGCTGCCTTGCTCGTGCGGCAGCGCGATGTTCAGGCCCACGGTCAGCGCGCCGGCTTCCATGGCGCCGCGGTTGGCGGCTTCCATGATGCCGGGGCCGCCCCCGGTGCATATATAGAGGCGGTTGGCGACTTCCTGGCGGTTGCTGTAGAGCGCCACGATGCCGGCAAACTCGCGCGCCAACTCGTAATAGATGGAGTTGCGCACGGCACGCTCAGCGATGGCCAGTGCCGCTTCGTCGCCGCTGGCCTTTGCTGCCTGCAGCAGCGTGGCGGCCTCCTCCGCCGAGACGAAGCGCGCACTGCCGTAGACAACCACCGTGTTTTCGATGCCCTGGGCTGCCTGCCCAAGGTCGGGTTTGAGCATTTCCAGCTGGAAGCGGATACCGCGCGTCTCGCGCCGCAGCATGAATTCCGGGTCCATAAACGCGAGCCGGTCAGAGTTGGGGCTGGTGTCGGGCGTTTCGCCGGGGCTGGCCTGCAAATCTGCCAGGGCATCGGACAGGCGCCGGTCGTGAAGGGGGGTGTTGGCTTTCATGAGGAGAGAAGGAGCGCGGGGCTCCACTGGGAAAAGTCGGCAAAAAAGGCGGCGGCGCATAGCAGACAAACGTGGCCCGCTATGAAAGAAGTAGTGATTTTGCACCCTCATGGCGGCGACAGGATTTGCGGCCGCAGTGGTGCCGTCGGCAACCAGCCCTTGGTGTGGATCAAGGCACGAATTCACCTGTCCCACTATTTTATGCAGGCGGGTGTGCGCGCCGGCATGGCATTTGGGGGTGCTGCGCGGCACGGGCAACGGCGTGATGTTGATTGCCAACCCCCGCATCAATGCATCAACGGTCCACCGATAATCGATCCATGGATATCTCCCGGCTACCCCAAGAAATCACAGGCCCTGCAGCGTGGACCGGCTCTGCCATGGCAAAGGATGAGAGCACCTGGCTGCACACCCTTGCGCCAGCCGATACTGATGATCTCGAAAACGCAGCGCGGCACTACCTGTCTTTGAACCGCGACATCGGCGAAATAACCGCTGCTGATTTCCCGTTGTCGTCTTTCGATCGTTACCTGAAGGTGCTGCAGCAAAAGCTGCTGCACGGCAACGGCGTCGAAGTGCTGCGCGGTTTGCCTATTGCTCACTACACGCAGGAATTTGCCGCTACGGTCTTCTGCGGCATCGGCGCGCACATTGGCAGTGCTCGATCGCAGAATGCGGCAGGCCACATCCTCGGGCATGTGCGCGACCTCGGCGCATCGTCCAGCGACCCCAACACGCGGATCTACCAAACTGCGGAGCGGCAGACCTTTCACACTGACAGCGCTGACGTTGTCGGCTTGCTATGCATACGCGAGGCAAAGCAAGGCGGTCGATCCTTGCTGGTGAGCGCCGAGACGATCTACAACCGCATGCGCGCGCTGCGCCCCGACCTGCTAGAAAAACTGTTCGACCCCATCGCCACCGACCGCCGGGGCGAAGTTCCCGAAGGCGGCATGCCATGGATGACCATACCGCCGCTGAGTTGGCATGAGGGACGCCTCACCGTGTTCTACCAACGCCAGTACATCGACAGTGCGCAAAGATTTGAAGATGCCATGCGCCTCAGCCCCGTGCACGTCGAGGCACTCGACCTGTTTGACGCATTGGCCAATGATCCGGGCCTGCATTTCGGCATGCAGTTGCAGCCCGGTGACATGCAGTTTGTTTACAACCATTCGCAGCTGCATGACCGCACCGGATTTATGGACTGGGCAGAACCCGCCCAGAAGCGACACCTGCTTCGACTGTGGTTGTCTGTGCCGGGAGACCGGCCGTTGCCGGAATGCTTCAAGCAGCGCTATGGCTCTATCGAGATCGGCAAGCGCGGCGGCATCGTGACCAAAGAAACCCGGCTGCATGCGCCCCTGGATTGAGGGGCCAGCCTAGGCACTTCATGCTGGCCTTGTTGCGGTTGTCCGGTGAGCGCCCGAGCTCCCCGGGGTCATGGGCGAATTCGGCGCCTGCTTAAATTACATGAAGGCCGCTACTTGCCCGCGGGTGCACGCGTTACGCTGCACTGGCCGCAGCCAAGCGCGACTCCGATGCGTTGGGCGATGCGCTCGATTGCCGGCCCGAACGTTTACAACATGCCAACCTGCTGTGGGGCGCCGGCATTCAGTGAGCTAGCCGCGCAGGAGCACGGCCGCGGTCTGCAACCCGCACCAGGTGAGCAGGAGTGAACCGCCCAAGTGCAGTGCCACGCTGCCCAGCGCCAGTGAAATGCGTTGTTGCTGTAGCAACTCGACGATCTCCACCGAAAAGCTGGAGAAGGTCGTGAGCGCGCCCAGGAAGCCAGTGATGAGCGCGAGTCGCCAAGCCGGGTCGAGTTGCGGCATGGCCAGAAATACGCCCACTGCCAGCCCAGCCAGATAACCGCCCACCAGATTGGCAGCCAGCGTGCCCCACGGCAGCAGCGCGCCTGGACTGAGCCAAAGACCGAGACGCCAGCGGGCCAACGCGCCAAGGCTGGCACCGGCACAAATCGACAGAACATTCAGCATGGCAGGCATCGTAGCCGGCGAGGCCGGGCGCATC
>JBBSRE010000198.1:0-5757 GCA_038243365.1 Burkholderiales bacterium
CGTAGAGACACGCGACATGGCCACCCGGCCAGCGACACGCTGCAAAGCCGGCAATTATAGCTTTCTTTCCTTTTTATGCCTTCTATTCGACTCAGCGCAGACGCCGATCTACCTGCAATCACCGCCATCTACGCGCACCATGTGCTGCACGGCACGGGCACCTTCGAAATGGAACCACCCTCCATTTCCGACATGACCGCCAGGCGCGCTGAAGTACTCTCCCGCGCTCTGCCCTGGCTGGTGGCCGAGGAAGGCGGCGCAGTGCTGGGCTTTGCCTATGCCAACTGGTTCAAGCCGCGCCCGGCGTACCGGTTCTCCGCTGAAGATTCAGTCTATGTGGCGCAAGGTGCACATGGCAAAGGTGTGGGCCGTGCACTGCTGACAGCGTTGCTGGAACACGCTGAGGCAGCTGGGGTGAGGCAAGTGCTGGCCGTCATCGGCGATTCTGCCAACGCGGGCTCAATCAGCCTGCATCGCGCGCTTGGTTTCGAGCAGACGGGCCTGATGCGTGCCGTTGGTTGGAAACACGGCGCTTGGCGTGACGTGGTGCTCATGCAAAGGCCCCTGGGTTTGGGCGACACGCAATCGGCCGAATAATCGGCCATGAAAAACAAGACCCTGGCAGCTTGGCTGGCCTTTCTGGGCGGGCCGATTGGCCTGCACCGCTTCTATCTTTACGGCCTTCGCGACCCGCTGGGTTGGCTGCTGATACTGCCTACCACACTGGGCATCTACGGCATTCAGCGCATTCAGGCCTACGGCGTGGACGATGCCGCCAGCTGGCTGCTGGTGCCGTTGCTGGGATTCACGATCGCAGGGTGTGCAATGACGGCCATCCTCTATGGGCTCAGCCCTCCCGAAAAGTGGAACCTGCGACACAACCCCGGCGCCGCACCTGACGCAACTGCCGGGAAGACGAATTGGCTTACGGTGTTCGCATTGGCTGCATCATTGATGTTCGGCACCGCGGTGTTGATGGCCAGCTTGGCGTTCAGCTTCCAGCACTACTTTGAATACCAGGCGGAAGAAGGCCTGAAGATTTCTCGCTAAAGCGAAGGTGCCGCGTGAGGCGTTGTGGATGGCTGTAATCGATCAGAGATTTGAGCCTGTTTTGGTCCATATCGCTCGTCTCCATTGCGCATACAGCTATATATTCAATAGTAACCTAATGGTTAGGGGCAACACCTTGGCTGGCCCCTCGCCCTTCTCCCCTCGCCCCTCTACCTACGCGGCGCTGAGGGAGTGATCGACGGCTGCAAGCTTGCGCTCCCGCCTGCGTCTCACACCATCAATACAGCTGCAGGCTGACCCAGTACGCTACCGCGGCCACGAAAGCGCTGGCCGGGATGGTGAGTATCCAGGCCCAGACGATGTTGCCCGCCACACCCCAGCGCACCGCGCTGGCGCGCTGCGTAGAGCCTACGCCGACGATGGCTCCGGTGATGGTGTGCGTAGTTGAAACGGGAATGCCCAGCACCGTGGCAAGGAACAAGGTCAAGGCACCACCGGTTTCGGCGCAGAACCCGCCCACCGGTTTGAGCTTGGTGATCTTCTGGCCCATGGTTTTGACGATGCGCCAGCCGCCGAACATTGTGCCCAGCGCGATGGCGGTGTAACAGCTGATGATGGTCCATAGCGGAGGCGAGCTGTCACCTGGCGCCGTATATCCTGTGGCGATCAACAGCAGCCAGATGATGCCAATGGTTTTTTGCGCATCGTTGCCGCCGTGGCCCAGGCTGTAGGCGCCAGCCGAGACCAGCTGCAGCCGCCGGAACCATTTGTCGATACGGCTGGGGCGAGCACGGCGGAACATCCAGGCGACCGCCACCATCATCAGCGAGCCAAAAAGAAATCCGAGCAGCGGCGAGAGAAAGATGAACGCCACCGTCTTCAGAATGCCGGACGCGATCAGGGCGCCCGCACCCGTCTTGGCCATCACCGCGCCCACGATGCCGCCAATGAGCGCGTGCGACGAGCTGCTGGGAATGCCGTAGTACCAGGTGATGAAGTTCCAGGTGATGGCCCCTATGAGCGCGCCGAATATCACGTGGGTATCCACCACGTCCGGTTGCACGATGCCCTTGCCGATCGTGGCCGCAACACTCAAGTGAAAAACAAAAATCGCGACGAAGTTAAAAAACGCGGCAAATACCACCGCTTGCCCGGGCTTGAGCACGCCGGTGGACACCACCGTGGCAATCGAGTTGGCCGCGTCGTGAAACCCGTTCATGAAGTCGAACACGATGGCCAGGCCAACCAGGAGGGCCACGATCCACAGGGCAGTCTGTACGGTATCCATCAGCAGATTCCGGGCCGGTTCAAGAGTTCTCGAGGACGATGCCCTCGATGAGGTTGGCGACGTCCTCGCACTTGTCGGTGATCGTCTCCAGAAGCTCGTAGATGGCCTTGAGCTTGATCAGCTCGCGCACATCGGATTCCTCCCGGAACAATTTGCTCATGGCGCTGCGCAGGACGCGGTCAGCGTCGCTCTCAAGCTTGTCTATTTCTTCGCAGGTTTTAAGTGCCGCTTCAGCGGTGGCGGCGTCTGCCAGCTTGTTGAGCAGCCGCACCGCGTCGCGCATGCGCTCTACCGACTTCACGCTCAGCGAGGTGAGTCGCACGATCTCGTCCGTCATGGCCCGGATGTCGTAGAGACTCATGGTCTCGGCAGAATCCTGGATCAGGTCGGCGACGTCGTCCATGGTGTTGATCAGCCTGTGGATCTGCTCTCGGTCGATCGGGGTGATGAAGGTCTTATGGACAGCCTTGTTCACCTCGTGCGTCACACGGTCGGCCGCACGCTCGGCGTTGTCCACATCACGTGCGTACTGCTCACGCAGCTGGGGCTCGCCATAGTTGTCCACCAGCTTCGCAAACGCGTGAGCCGCCTCCACGATGTAGTCGGCGTGCTGGTTGAACATTTCGAAAAAGTTGCCTTCGCGCGGCAAGAGCTTGCCAAACAGCATGTGGAACTCCAGGGGGTTTTGGTACGAGAGTGGATACAGAGCACGAAACCCCGAGGCTTCGCAAAGGGAGCGAGTGTAACGACGCCGAAGCGTGCAGTCAGCGCGCTGGCCGAAAAGCTCGCCCTGGGCTGGCGCAGGCGGAGAGGGACTTGAAGAGGTCCAGTATCCCCAGCCCTGAATAGGCACGGGGAGGGGCACGGGAGGCACCGCAGACACCCAAACGAACCACCCGCCACGTACCGGCTCTCCCGCAGAAAAAAACAAAACCGGGCCGCACGGCATGCCACAGATTCCTCAGCAGCTATGAAAAATAAAGGTGCCTAGTGGTGAAGCTCCGCTTTCACCGCGGGCTCATTCCCCCAGATACGCGGCACGCACTTTCGGATCGCTGAGCAGCTCCTTGCCCGGGCCGGTCATGGTGATGATGCCGGACTCCATCACGTAGCCGCGGTTGGCAATCGCCAGCGCGCGGCTGGCGTTCTGCTCCACGAGCAGCACCGTCACACCTTGGGCGTACACGTCACGGACCACCTCAAAAATCTTGTCGACCATCAGGGGCGAGAGACCCATAGACGGCTCATCAAGCAGCAGCAGCTTGGGCTGACTCATCAGCCCACGCGCCATCGCCAGCATCTGCTGCTCACCACCCGACATAGTGCCGGCCAGTTGGTCGCGCCGTTCCTTAAGCCGGGGAAACAAGGCGAACATGCGATCAATGTCAGCCAAGATTCCGGCCTTGTCGCGCCGGATGAACGCGCCCATCTGCAAGTTCTCGGTGATGGTCATGCGGGCAAACACCCCGCGGCCTTCCGGCACCATGACCAGACCTTTCTTGACAAGATCCCAGGCGCCCTGCCCCTTGATGCTCTCCCCCATGTACAGAATGTCGCCCTCGACAAAATTCAGAGTACCTGTGATGGCTTTCATGGTGGTGGTCTTGCCGGCGCCATTGGAGCCGATAAGCGAGACCAGCTCACCCGAGCGCACGTCAAAGTCGATCCCTTTGACAGCCTGAATGCCGCCATAACCGACTTTGAGGTTGCGAACCTCCAGAAGGACGTCGTTGTTGCTAACGTTGTTATTTGTGGCCATGCTCAATGTCCCTCTGTGCCCAGATAGGCCTCAATCACTTTTTCATTCTTTTGCACTTCAGCCGGAGTTCCCTCAGCAATCTGCTTGCCGTAGTCGAGAACGGTCACGCGGTCGCACAGGCCCATCACCAGCTTCACGTCGTGCTCAATGAGCAAAATGGTTCGGTTGTCGTTGCGGATGCGATCAATCAGCTCTCGCAGCATGACCTTTTCTGTGGCATTCATGCCGGCAGCGGGCTCATCCAACGCGATCAGCTGCGGGTCGGTGGCCAGGGCGCGCGCGATTTCCAGACGACGCTGGTCCCCATAGGACAGTGTGCGTGCCTTGTAGTCCGCGTAGTTGCCAATGCCGACGTACTCGAGCAGTTCATGGGCCCGCTTGGCAATCGCAGCCTCTTCTTTCTTGAACCCCGGCGTGCGCAGGATCGCACCGAGAAGGCCCGAGTGCGTGCGGATGTGCCGCCCGACCATCACATTTTCCAGCGCCGTCATTTCAGAAAAGAGACGAATATTCTGAAAGGTACGCGCAATACCGGCCTTGGCGACCAGGTGCACTGCCTTCGGCGCATACGGCTTGCCAGCCAACTGAAAGGTGCCGCTATCGGGCGTGTAGAGACCGGTGATGACGTTGAAGAAAGTGGTCTTCCCGGCGCCGTTGGGGCCAATAAGACCGTAGACCTGACCGCGCTCGATCGTAATGCCGACGTCGGAGAGCGCCTGCAAGCCGCCGAAGCGCTTGGAGATACCGGCGACCTGAAGCACCGGTGCGTTGGAATTTTCTGCCATGTTGTGTCTTTCCGCGATCATTCAGACTTCGGGACCAGGCTCTTGCCATGGTCAGGCGCAGGCCACAGGCCGCGTGGGCGCACCAGCATGATGACGATCATGGCCAAGCCAATCAGCAGCTGGCGCAGGATGGCCGAATCCAGCCGCCCGTCGGTCATCGCTTGCAGGGGGCCTGCCACATAGCGCAACACCTCGGGCAGTGCAGAGAGCAGCACCGCGCCCAGAATCACGCCCGGAATGTGGCCGATACCGCCCAGCACCACCATGGCCACGATCATCACCGACTCCATCAGGCTGAACGATTCCGGCGAGACGAAGCCCTGAAAAGTGGCGAACATGACACCCGACACGCCGCCAAACGAGGCGCCCATGCCGAAAGCCAGAAGCTTCATGTTGCGCGTGTTGATGCCCATGGCTTTGGCAGCAATTTCGTCTTCGCGAATCGCCATCCAGGCCCGCCCGATGCGCGAATCTTGCAGGCGGTAGCACACCAGCACCGTGACCAGCACCAGCGACAGGAACAGGTAGTAATACAACGAGACAGAGTTGATCTCGAAGCCGAAGATTTCCGCGCTCTTGCCGAAGTTGAAACCAAATATCTTGACCGAGTCGATCTGCCCGATGCCCTTGGGGCCGTTGGTGATGTTGATCGGGCGGTCCAGGTTGTTCATGAAAATCCGGATGATTTCCCCGAATCCCAGCGTCACGATGGCCAGATAGTCACCGCGCAGTTTGAGCACGGGGATGCCTAACAACACCCCCACGAACGCCGCTAATGCCAAAGCCAACGGAATGACCAACCACATGGAGGTATGCAGACCATCGGGGAACATCGCTGCAAACCCTGCGAAGGTATTCGCCAGATGCGGCGACGCCATCAGAGCGAAAAGGTAGGCGCCTACCGCATAGAAGGC
>JBBSRE010000199.1:0-5753 GCA_038243365.1 Burkholderiales bacterium
GGCGCTGACGCCACAACTCCAGCAATCAATCCGGCTTCTGCAGCTGTCCACGCTGGAGCTGGGCCAGGAAGTGGAGCAAATGCTGGACGACAACCCGTTTCTCGAGCGTGAAAACGACGAGGCGCCGCGCGAGGAGTTCGGTCTGGCGCAGGCCGACACCCCCGCGCAGGGCGACGAGACAGAGGGGGAGTTTGCTCTTTATTCAGGAGCTACTGGCGCAAGCAGCACAAGCGTTAACGACCAAAATGACGCGGAAAACTCTGCGGCCGATGAAGCGCTCGACTGGTCAGGCGACGGCACCCACGATGTCGCCCCCGACGACGGCGAATGGGGTGGCGAAGCGCCTGCGCGCACGAACCATGACATGGAAGACGGCGCCCCGGGCGCCATTGATTTGGCGCACGAGCACGGCACGCTCAGCGATTTTCTGCATCGCCAGGCATTGTCCTTGCGCCTTTCTGAAGTCGACCGGGCGGCGCTGTGCTTCCTGATCGAATCCCTGGACGAGCATGGTTATCTGGAAGACTCGCTCGCAGAGCTCGCTGCGGGGCTGGCGGGTGACGACGTCGAATCGCTGGAAGAACTGGTGCACCGATTCACGGTCGCGCAGCGACTGCTGCAAAGCCTGGAGCCTACGGGCGTGGGTGCGAGCGGCCTGGCTGAATGCCTGACGCTTCAACTGCGCGCCCTGCAGGCCGAGTCTCCTGCCAGCCGTCACCACCCGGACACCCTGGCGACAGCTCTGGCCGTCTGCCGGCAGCCGCTCGACATGCTGGCCCGGCGCGATGTGCGCCGGCTCTCGGCATTGTGCGGTGTCAAGGAAGAGCTGACACGTGCGGCGCTAGCGCTGATTGCTACCCTGGAGCCGCGACCCGGCCGACGTTTTGCCAACGTGGAGCGCAACGCGATCGTGCCGGACGTGCTCGTGCGCCGGGTGCGCGGCAGCGCCGATGGCGGTGTGCAGTTCAACGTGCGGCTCAACCCCGACGTGATGCCCAAGCTGCGCGTGCACGACATCTACGCCGGTGCACTGCGCGGCCACCGCGGCTCGGACGGCCACCAGGCGCTGCAGCAGCGCCTGCAGGAGGCGCGCTGGTTCATCAAGAACATTCAGCAGCGCTTTGACACCATCTTGCGTGTCTCCAAGGCGGTGGTGGAGCGGCAGAAGAACTTTTTCGTACATGGCGAGCTGGCCATGCGCCCGCTGGTGCTGCGCGACATCGCCGACGAGCTCGGCCTGCACGAATCGACCATTTCGCGCGTGACCACCGCCAAGTTCATGGCGACGCCGCAGGGCACGTTTGAACTCAAGTACTTTTTTGGCTCCGGCCTGGGCACCGACACCGGCGGCAATGCTTCCAGCACGGCGGTGCGGGCCCTTATCAGGCAGTTCGTCGCCGCCGAAGATCCGGCCAAGCCCCTGTCAGACAGCCAGCTGGCCGAGATGCTGAAGGAGCAGGGCATCGAATGCGCGCGCCGCACCGTGGCCAAGTACCGCGAAGCGCTGCGCATTGCGCCGACGAATTTGCGCAAGACGCTGTAGTGGGCCGTGTCACGCGGCGCCCCACCGAAGTGCGGGTGACCGGGCGGCAGCGCGGTGAACGTGGCCATTCAGCCGCGCCTTGACCTTGGTTTTCGTGGTTTCAAGCGCGTGAGCGATGGCGAGGCGCCAGGGGACCACGGATTGGTATGCTTTCAATAGCAGAGAACCCATTCGTCATAAGCGCTAGGTCCCTGTTTTGCCCCGCATTTCCGCTGCGCATGCGGCCAAGCGCGCAGCCGGTGGCGGTTCGGCGCGCCCGCCTACGGAGAACCTGCTGGAGAATATTGCCATCCATGTCCCAAGAATCCCCCCGTCCCGTCGTAGGTCAGCGCCCGCTGGTGCCATTGCGCGACTACGCCGCGCCGCCCATGCCGACAGAACATGTGATTCGCCGGTACTGGCGGTTAACGCGCCTGCACTTCCAGCCTCACTCTGGAGACCCGGTGCGCGCGAGCGCGCGATTGCAACCCGCTGCACGCAAGCTGCTGGATTCGGTTGCTGCACCGCCGGCATATGGGCCGCTGATGGAGGAGCTGCAGCTGGCCTTCGATACCTGGCAAGCGGAAGTCGCGCCGGGCACGGTCTGGATGCGCGCGGTGGTAACGGCCCCATGCGACCACAAAGATGTCGTCGGCACCTGGGCCGATCAGCACGGCCATCAGGTGCTCAGGCCGCCAGCGCGCGCTGCGCTTTCGCAAGGCACGCCGCAGATTGACTGGCAGGTGTTGGCGGGAAAAGATCTTCTGGTGGTACCGCAACTCGAGCGTTGGTTTTTGCGTGAGCGCAATGGGCTGGTGACAGTGCGGGGTCTGATGGAGGCTCTGAGTCAACTCGAGCGCCCCTGCATCGTCAGCTGCAACAGTTGGGCCTGGGCTTATCTTGAACAAGCAGCTGACGCGTCACTGGTACTGCCGAGCGCTGTCACGTTCAAGGCGTTTCGCGCCAAGCAGTTGAATGCCTGGTTTTCCAGCCTGGCAAAGCGTGATGCTCAAGCTGGTGCCACGCTCTGGTATGGCGCGCTCGGCCCGCATGGCGTGCCGCCGACGGATGAAATGGACATGCAGTCGGACGACAAAGTTTTGCCAGCGACCCCTGCCAAACAGAAAGCAGATGCTCGGGCCAGAGCCGCTGTGGAAGTGGGCACCGATGCTGCACCCGGGCAACCGCTGGTGTTTCGCCTCTCCAGCACCGGTGCCGATGTGCTCCGGGATCCATCGTCACACCACGATTCCGATGAGACCCACAGTGAGTCGTCCAGAAAACACGAGGATGGGTATCTTCAGCGTTTGGCTGCGCGCAGCCTGGGCATACCCTGGGTGGCGTGGAACCTGTGGCGCAATGGGCTGCGCGCTGCTGATGACATCGACCAGGTGCCTGACAAGGTCAAGGAAAAGGTGCAAGACGACGGGCATACCTTGTGGGTCAGCGATTTGCCCGAGTTTTCGCTGCCGCCAGGATATGAACGCCCTGCGCTCATGGTGGCGCACGCGCTGCTGCTACACGGTGGACTGACCCGCGCGCAGTTGCAGAGCGTGCTGCCTGCGCACGAGCAACCAGGCGTGCTTGCTGCCTTGCAGAGCGCCGGCTACGTCGAATGGGTGGAGGTCGCAGCGCAGAGCGCAGCTGATCAGGGCCGCGTGACCAGCCACGACCCTCGGACATTGCGTGCTGGTATTGACGCCGAGGTACGGGTGCGTGCCTGTGCCTACCCTGCGCTGCGCTCTGCGCTCAAGACCGCCGGTTTCCCGACAGGAGTGATCTGACCATGGCCGGAGCACAAGAAGGCAAGGACAAGGCGGTTCAGCTCATCAACGATTTGCAGGACATCAGCTTCTCCAAGATCGGGCTGATCATCCTGGCCACATGGCTGACCATTTATCTGGTGCAGAAGATGCTGCCGTTCCTGGCGTCGCGCGGGCCCAGCCAGTTGCGGCTGTATCTGCTGGGGGCGGTGCCGTTGATCCGGTTCGCTCTGATGGTGCTGGCGGTGCTGTGGGTGATTCCCATCATCTTCAACATCACGCTTCAGAACTTTCTGGTCATCTCCGGCGCGGTCAGCGTGGCGGTGGGCTTTGCATTCAAGGATTACGTCAGCAGCCTGATTGCAGGCGTCGTGGCAATCTTCGAGCGGCCCTACCGACCGGGCGACTGGATCGAGATTGACGGTGACTACGGCGAAGTGCGCGCTGTGGGCATGCGCTCCATCGAGCTCTGCACGCCGCAAGACAACATCGTTTACGTGCCGCACGACAAGATCTGGAAAAGCAATGTCTCCAACGCCAATAATGGCGAGCGCACCCTGATGTGCGTGGCGCCGTTCTATCTGGCGCCTGAGCATGACGCGCAGGCGATCAGCGCAGTTCTAAAGGACGTGGCCCTGACCAGCGCCTATCTGCATTACGACCGGCCCATCACCGTGGTGCTGTCGGAAACGCCGTTCGGCACGCACTACCGCCTCAAGGCCTACCCGTTTGACATGCGCGACCAGTTTGACTTCATCAGCGACCTGACAACGCGCGGCAAACGGGCCATTGCCCAGGCAGGCGGGCGGGAGGTAACCGCCGGCGCCGTGGCCGCTCCCACCGAAACCTGAACCGGATCACTGCAGTCGTCCCGCGTGCCCGCTGCTGCCCGTACAGGTGCGCGCCACTGGGCGGCTCCGGTTGAACAGATCTCCTGTTAGCCACCACGCGGCGCCTAGCGCGCGCTCCCGATTGCGTTGAGAACCGCCGCCGTTGCGGCGATACCGCGGCAAAAAATGACGTGTGAGTGCTGATGAGGCGCGGTTGGTGAGGTGCGGTGGTCGCGCCGGCACGCTTGCTGTTTTAGCTTGAGTTTGCGCGTTCAACGTCACGCTGTCTTGTGAACTTTTCTCCAACTGGGGCACCATGCTTTCTTCTTTTCTGAGCCGACTGTTTGCCAAGCTGCCTGGCAATACAAGCGTAGTGATGTGGCTGGTGGCTCTGCCGCTGGTGTTCACCGCTCTTTCTTGGTGGGAGTACACCCGGCTTACGCCAACCGTGCCCGCAACAGAGCTGTTGGCCCGCCAGACGCAGATCACCGAGATAGAGCGGATGATCGAGCGCATAGACGCGCAAGGATCGAACAGCGTCAAGATCAACGGCATTGTCTCTAGCAAGGTGATGGCCCAACGCAAGCTCCGCGGGGCCATCGACTCCCTTCAGCTCCCCAGCATGAACCCTGTGGTTGCCCGATGGGTGGCACCGGCCGCGTTGCTGGGCTTGGGCGCGGGGCTGGTGTCTGCCTTGATCGGCGCTCTGGGGTTGATTCTGGTGTACGCCTCAGGCGTGAGGGCCCGGCGCTCGCGCGACGACCTGATGCGCACCTTCTTTCATTGGCGCCAGCGCCTGCCGGCTTACCTCGGCGCCATGATGCTGGCGTTGGTGCTCTCCGCGGCTGCGTTGGCCGTGACCCGGGGTTTTGCCCTTTACCAATCGGTTGCCACCCATGCCGGGGGCCGGGCCATCAAGTTCGATGCAATTCTGGCGTTGATGGCAGGCGCGCTTCTGTGGGCCTCGCTGGTCGCACTTTGGCGCTTGCGCCATGCGCTGGACGTGCTTGAGCCGGCGCCCGATGCGGTGCTGGGCCAGACGGTGTCCGAAGCCGAGGCGCCCGGGCTGTGGCGCTACGTGCGCGAGATGGCGCAGCGCGCCGGCGCGCAGGCCCCGCGCAACATCGTGGTAGGCGTGACCGAGAGCTTCTATGTCACCGCGCACGACATGCTTCTGCTGCCTTCAGAGCAGCGTCTGAGCGGCGCAACCATGTACCTCCCGCTGACCTACCTGAGCCTGCTGGATCGCACCGAAACCGATGCCATCGTGGCTCACGAGTTTGGCCATTTCGCGGGAGAAGACACGGTGTACAGCCAGCAGTTTTCCCCGATTTATCAGCGCTTGCTACACAGTTTTCAGACCCTCAGCCACCTCGATAACAGTGGGTCCCTTGCCAGCGCGCCTGCGCGTGCTTTCATCGAATACCTGCTGGAGCGTTTTCACTTGGCCGTGATGCACTGGAACCGCATTCGCGAGTTCGCCGCCGACCGGGCTGGTGCGCGCGTGGCGGGCGCGCAAGCCAGTGCGCGCGCACTGGTGCGCATTACGTCCTTGGTGCCGGTGGTGCACACCGTGCTGAGCGAAGTCGCCCGGCGGCCCGACGAAGCCGGCCAGGACTTGGCGCAGATGTTGAGTGA
>JBBSRE010000200.1:0-5735 GCA_038243365.1 Burkholderiales bacterium
TAAAATGGCGCGCAGCCAGTGGACCTCATGCTATGAATTTAGTATTAGGGCGTATAGTGGTCGGTCGCCCATGAAACATCTCTTGAATCTTCTAGCTGCCGTAGCCCTGCTTGTTTGGGGCACGCAGTTGGTGCGAACCGGCATCTTGCGGGTTTTTGGGGCAAGTTTGCGGCAGATGATCGCCAAAAGCGTGCGTACGCCCTTCACGGCGGCGTTATCGGGTGTGGCGGTCACGGCGCTGGTGCAGTCATCCACGGCCACCGCGCTGATGGTCTCGTCGTTTGTGGGCCAGGGGCTGATGGGGCTGGCTGCGGCGCTTGCCGTGATGCTGGGCTCCAACGTAGGCACCAGCATCATGGCGGTGCTGTTTTCACTGGATTTGTCGTGGCTGTCACCGCTGTTCATCTTTGTCGGCGTGGTGCTCTACATCTCGCGTCAGGACACCAAGGCAGGCAGGGTCGGGCGCATCTTCATTGGGTTGGGGCTGATGCTGCTGGCGCTTCGGCTGATTACCGAAGCAGCCACGGTGTTGACTGAATCCGAAGCGGTTCGTGCGCTGCTCGGCTCTCTCTCCAGCGACCTGTTGCTCGAGATCACGGTCGGGTCGATTCTCTCCATCATCTCCTACTCTAGCCTGGCCACGGTGCTGCTAACGGCCGCTTTGGTGGGTTCGGGCGGGGTGCCCGTGGCGGTGGGGCTGGGCTTGGTCATTGGCGCCAACCTGGGCAGTGGATTGCTGGCCGTGCTCACCACCATGCGCTCCAACCTGGAAACGCGGCAGGTACCGGTAGGCGCGATGGTGTTCAAGGTCATTGGCGTGCTGATCATGGCGCCGCTGGTGTGGCCCTGGATGCTGTATGTGCGCCCACACGTGCCGGATAACGCCACGCTGATTGTGTTGTTCCATCTGGCGTTCAACATCGTCATGGGCGTGGTGTGCATTGCGTTCACCAAGCCGGTGGCCAGGCTGGTAGAGCGACTGCTGCCGCGCGATCAGTCCAATCCGACCGACACGCGCCCGCGCCACCTCGACAAATCGGCCTTGGCCACGCCGTCGCTCGCCATTTCTTGCGCCGCGCGCGAAGCGCTGCACCAGGCCGATGTGGTGGAAACCATGTTGCAGGGCATCGCCACTGTCATTCGCACTGCCGACCTGAAGCTGTCCCAGGACTTGCGCAAACTGGATGACACCGTGGATGGCCTGTACTCGGACATCAAGTACTACCTGACCAAAATCTCACGTGCGGAACTGGACGAGCAAGAGGGCCGGCGCTGGACCGACATCATCGGCTTCACCATCAGCATGGAACAGGTGGGCGACATCATCGAGCGCATCCTGATCGACATCGAGGATAAAAAGATCAAACGCGGGCTGAAATTCTCCGAGGCGGGGATGGAGGAAATCAACGACCTGCATGCCCGCCTGCTGGACAACCTGCGCCTGGCAATGAGCGTCTTTCTGAACGACAACGTGCGCGATGCGAAAAAGCTGATGGAAGAGAAAACGCGCTTTCGCGAGCTGGAGCGCGACTACGCTGCGTCGCACCTGGTGCGCCTGTCGGACCGCACCCTGCACAGCATGGAAACCAGTTCGCTGCACATTGACCTGATCAGCGATTTCAAGCGCATCAACTCGCTGCTCTGCTCGGTGGCCTACCCCATCCTGGAGCAAAACGGCGATTTGGCACCCAGCCGTTTACGTGGTCACAGCAACGTGGCCTGAGCGCGCAGGTGCGACTCGCGAGAGACGCTGAAACGTTGGGTTCAGGTGCGGCGCACCACCCTGACAGGGTGGCTTCTGTCGCTGCTTGCCGACTGCGCTGACATTTGCAGCGGCGCTTGCGCTGCATCTACCTTCGGCGCGCATCCCGTGCACTCGCTGCAGGCCGAGCATCCGGGCGCTTTGGCCAGCGCCGGTTGCGACCTGAAAAGCCGGGCACGTAACGCCACCGGCAGCAGGTACCAAAGGGCGTACGCTCCCGCGCCGACCACGGCGAGAGCTACAGCGGTGTTTTGCCACATGCGTGCTAACCTCCCAAGGCCAATGCCAGGCGGTAGGTGATAAAGCTGGCCGCGTACGCCAGCGCGAAAAGATAGCCAGTCATGATCCACGCCAGGCGCACCGAGCCAGTCTCTCGCCGCACCGTGGCCAGTGTGGAGAGGCATTGCGGCGCAAAGATGAACCAGACCAGCAGCGAGAGCGCTGTGGCCAGCGACCACTGCTGCGCGATCAGTCCGCCGAGTTGCGCGGCCGTTTCGTCGCCACTGCCCGACAACGCATACACCGTGCCCAGTGAGCTCACCACCACTTCCCGCGCCGCCATGCCGGGCACCAGTGCCACGGCAATCTGCCAGGTGAAACCAATCGGCGCAAAAACCACTTCGAGCACCGAGCCGAGCCGGCCCACCAGGCTGTATTGAATCGCCGGGCCCACGCTGCCTGCGGGTGGCGCGGGGTAACTGGAGAGGAACCACAACAGCACGGTGAGCGCCAGGATGATGCCGCCGACGCGGCGCAGAAAAATGCGCGCCCGCTCCAGCAAACCCAGGCCCAAACTGCGAACGCTGGGTAGCCGGTACGCGGGCAACTCCATGATCAGCGGCGTGGGGCGCAGCTTGCCGCGCCAGAGTTTCATGACCGCTGCAACGGCCATGGCGCTGACGATGCCGCCCAGATACAACGCGAACATGACGAGGCCCTGCAGGTTGAAAACCCCCAGCACCGTGCGCGCGGGAATGAACGCAGCAATCAACAGCGCGTAGACCGGCAGGCGCGCCGAGCAGGTCATGAGCGGCGCGATCATGATGGTGACCAGACGCTCTCGCCAATGGGTGATGGTGCGTGTCGCCATGATGCCGGGCACCGCACAGGCGAAGCTCGACAGCAGCGGAATGAACGAGCGCCCCGACAGCCCCACCGTCCCCATGACGCGGTCCAGCAAGAAAGCCGCGCGCGGCAAATAGCCTGAATCCTCGAGCGCGAGGATGAAGAAAAACAGAATAAGAATCTGCGGCAAAAACACCAGCACGCCGCCGACGCCGGCAATCAAGCCATCCACCAGAAGACTGCGCAGTGGCCCCGCAGCCATGTGCGCGCTGACCCACTGGCCCAGCGCATCAAAACCGCCAGTGATCGCCTCCATGGGCATGGCCGCCCAGCTGAACACCGCCTGGAACATCAAGAACATGGTGGCAGCCAGCAGAGCCAGACCCCAAACGGGATGCAGCACCACACGGTCAATCGCGTCGTCACGCTCCAGCAAACCTGCGGGCAGCGTGACGGCCGCGCCCAGGATCCGCTGCACTTCCTGCTGAGTCTGAAGCACGGTGTCGATGCCTTGCGGCTGCCACGGCTGCGGTGTCACCGCGGCGGAGCGACTCCAACCGTCCAGATACCGGCGCAAGGATTCAGCCCCGCCGGCGCGGATGCCCACGGTCTCGATCACCGGCATGCCGAGCTGGTGCTCCAGCGCAGCCAGATCCATGCGAATGCCGGCGCGCGTGGCAGCGTCGCTCATGTTCAGCGCCAGCACCATGGGCACCTGCATGGCGCGCGTCTCCAGCACCATGCGCAGGCCCAGCTCCAGTTTGGTGGCGTCGACGACACACACCAGCAAATCAGGCACTGCTTCGCCGGGCCGCTGGCCGGTGACCACATCACGGGTGACAGCTTCATCTGCGCTGATGGCGCTCAGGCTATAGGCGCCCGGCAAATCGAGAACGCGCACGCGCTTGCCTAAGGGCGTAAGCAACGTGCCTTCTTTGCGTTCCACGGTAACGCCGGCGTAGTTGGCCACCTTCTGGCGACTGCCTGTGAGCAGGTTGAACAGCGCCGTCTTGCCGCAGTTGGGGTGGCCGAGAAGCGCGATGTTGCCGTGCAGGCCGGCGCTGTCTGCTATGCCCGAACCGGGCGTGCGGGCAGCGCTCATGCGGCGTCTGCGCAAGCGCGTTCTGTACAGCGCACATGCACCAGTGCGGCCTCGCCCCGGCGCAGCGCGAAGGTGCTGCGCCCAACGCGTACCGCGATCGGGTCGCCGCCGCCAGCGGCCCGCGCCACCACGCGCACCGGTTGCCCGGGCAGGAAGCCGATCTCCACCAACCGAATCAGTAGGCTTTGCTGCTCAGCGTCTCCGTCCATCTTCACAGAGTCCACCCAGGCGTCTACCCGCACGGGAAGATCGGCCAGGCTCAAGATTTCGGGCATGGCCGAGTTTGCAAGGCGGCCGCTGCCCGCAATTCTGCTGGCCGTATGCACGGCTTTCGGGGCGGAAGAACGCTGAAGCAGAAAGCTGATTGTGGACATGGGAAGAAGCGCGGGTTCCGAGTTACTGGCACGCAAGAAAAGCAAGCGGATGCGCGCCAAAAGTTGAATGTAAATACGAATCTTTCGCATTCTAAAGGTTTCGCTTACGTGCGTCTTCCAATAAATCCCCACACGGTTTTGCTTCTCTGTTGCATCTAACCGACACCACGCCCACGCCAGCGCGCTACCTTCACCGGCATGCAAACGCTCAGGGCCCTTTGGGATATTTCCCCCACCGTCGATGCGGGTTCGCCCGTGTTTCCCGGCGACACCGCCTACCAGCAGACCTGGAGCGCCACCATTGCGCCCGGCTGCCCGGTGAACGTCAGCGCCATCACGCTCTCGCCGCATGTGGGCGCGCATGCGGATGCACCGTTGCACTACGACGCCAGCGGTGCGCCCATAGGTGCGGTATCTCTGGAGCCCTTCCTCGGCACTTGCCGGGTGATCCACGCCATGGGCTGCGGCGCATTGATTGAATGGAGGCACCTGGAACATGCGCTGGCCAATTTGCCGCCACGCGTGTTGGTGCGCACGTATGCGCGGGCACCCACCGTGTGGGACCCGCAGCTGAGCGCGTTTGCCCCGCAGACCATCGAACGTCTCGCCGACCTGGGCGTGCAGCTGGTGGGCATCGACACTGCCAGCATCGACCCTGCCGACAGCAAGACGCTGGAGAGCCACCAGGTGATTCGCCGCCGCGGCTTGCGGGTGCTGGAAAACCTGGTCCTTGACGACGTGCCAGAGGGCAACTACGAGCTCATCGCCCTGCCTCTCAAGCTGGGCACTGCCGACGCGTCGCCGGTGCGTGCGGTGTTGCGATCACTGGCATGAGACAAACCTGATTTTTGAGCTTTTTCGACCTCTAGCGCTTACCAGCATTGCGCTAGCAGCTATCAATAGTGAAGTGAATAAATATGACGATTGCCACCACTCTGGACGAATGCCGCGCCCTGGACGCGCAAGACCCGCTGCGCCCATTGCGCCAGCACTTCACGCTGCCTGACGGCGTTATTTACCTGGATGGCAACTCGCTCGGCGTAGCGCCCAAAGCCGCCGCCGCACGCGTGGCCGACGTGGTGGAGCGTGAGTGGGCACACGGCCTGATCCGCTCCTGGAACGACGCGGGCTGGGTAGACCTGCCCCAGCGCCTGGGCGACCAGCTGGCTCCGCTGATCGGCGCCGGCCCGGGCGAAGTGGTGTGCACCGATACCACGTCGATCAACCTGTACAAGGTGCTCAGCGCTGCCTTGAATGTGCTGCAGGCCGACGCGCACCAAGAAGCCAGCGCGGTGCGCAAGCGTCGCACCAAACTCATCAGCGAGCGCAGCAATTTCCCCACTGATCTCTACATTGCCGAAGGCCTGTGCCATGCGCGCGGCCTGGAACTGGTGCTGCTGGAACCTGAAGAAATTACCACCGCCCTGAATGA
>JBBSRE010000201.1:0-5700 GCA_038243365.1 Burkholderiales bacterium
GCCAAGGACGAGGTTCGAGAAGGCGAAAACATCATGCCGAAATCGGTGCTTGGGGGTTCAGACAAAACCTGACGTTCCGCTATCGCGTCAAGCTGCAGTCGGCGGCGCCATGGCGTCGGTGGCCTGCGCCTTGAGCTGGTCAAGGAAACCCGAGCGCTGCATCAGCGATGCCGGCTGCGCCTGGGCACCGCTGAGTGTCAGGTACCCGCCTCGGACCCCGGTCGCCCGCAAAACCTGCTCCAGTGCTTCCAGGCCGCTGGTATCCAGTGCGAACAGATCGCTCGCGTCAATGTGCACATTGACGCCGAAAGATGCGGCTTCAATCGCGCGCACCAAGGGGTCTATCTTGCTGGCGGCGCCGAAGAACAGCACGCCGTGCAGGTGCCAGTCGAGGCGGGGAGAGCTAAGGTCCGTACCACCGCCGGCATCCCCATCCGAGGTCAATGAGGCCACCGGCTCCGCGCGAAATAGCGCGCTCATACGCCGTACAAAAAGCGCACAGGCCATCACCAGCCCCACCTGAACCGCCACTGTCAGGTCGAACACCACCGTCAGAAAAAAGGTGCCCAGCATCAGCAAGCGGTAGTGGTTGGAAAAGCGCCGCAGGCGGCTGAACTCGTGCCACTCGCCCATGTTCCAGGCCACATACAGCAGGATGCCGGCAAGGACAGAGAGTGGAATGTGCAGCGCCAGCGGCGCTAGCGCCAGCACGATGGCCGCCAGCGTGACCGCGTGGACGATGCCCGCCACTGGCGAGGTGGCGCCCGCGCGCAGGTTGGTCACGGTGCGCGCGATGGTGCCGGTGACGGGCATGCCGCCAAAGAACGGCACGACAAAGTTGGCGATGCCCTGGGCCATCAACTCCTGGTTCGGGTCGTGCTTGCGAATATGGGGGTTGCTGTTCAGCTGGTCGGCCACACGGGCGCACAGCAGGGATTCGATGGCGCCCAGCAGCGCAATCGTCACCGTGGGCGCCACCAGCAGGCTCACCGTGTCCCACGAAAAATCGGGTAGCGCAAAAATGGGCAATTGCTGCGGAATGCCGCCAAAGCGGGTGCCCAGCGTCTCGACCGGAAGTTGCAGCACATGGGCCAGTAGCGTGAGGGTAACCAATGCCACCACCGGCGCAGGCACCCGCGCGACGCCCCACACCGTGTGTCCCTCGAATCGGCGAGTCGCGCGGCCGCCAGGGCCGAACAACCAGGGCCAGGCGAAGAGCCCCGCCACACACGCCAGGCCCAGTCCGAAAGCGGCTGGGTTGACGGTGTCCAGGTGCGCTCCCATCACCTGGATCTGCGAGAAAAAATTGCCGGGCATCCGCGCAATCTCCAGGCCCAGCCAGTCCTTGAGCTGCGAAACCGCAATCAGCACCGCAATGCCATTGGTGAACCCGATGACGATGCTCACCGGCACAAAGCGCACCAGGCTTCCGAGGCGCAGCAAACCGAGCGCGAACAGCAGCACACCGGCGCAGGCCGTGGAAATGAGCAGGTTGGCCACGCCGTAGCGCTCGACGATGCCGTAGACGATGACGATAAACGCCCCCGCAGGCCCGCCAATCTGCACATTGGTGCCGCCCAGCAGCGCCACCAGAAAGCCGCCAATGATGGCGGTCCACAGCCCGGCTTCGGGCGGCAATCCGCTGGCGATGGCAAACGCCATGGCGAGCGGCAGTGCCACTACCCCCACCGTGACGCCTGCGCCGATATCCGCCAGCGCGCGGCTCTGGCTGTAGCCGCGCAGGGCGTCGATCACACGGGGGCGAAACGGCTGCAGCGGCATGGTGATAAGGCGCTGGCTACCCGACGCGCATGCCTGGCAAGGCGCCCGGCGTGGGTTCCAGCACGTAGATACCGGGTTGCGCCTTGCCATCGGCATGGCTGGCGGCCAGGACCATGCCTTCGGAGACGCCGAATTTCATCTTGCGCGGCGCCAGGTTGGCCACCAGCACGGTGAGCTTGCCGACAAGTTGCTCGGGTTCATACGCGCTGGCGATGCCCGAGAACACATTGCGCATGCGGCCCTCGCCCGCGTCCAGCGTCAGCCGCAGCAGCTTGGTGGAGCCTTCGACCCGCTCGCATTGTTCAATGCGGGCAATGCGCAGGTCGATCTTGGCGAAGTCATCGATGGTGATGGTGGGGGCAATAGCCTCGCCGCCGGGCAAGAGATCACTGCTCACGTCTGCTCCATTTTCTATAGCTGCTTGCGCAGATGCAGCAAGCGCTGGAGCCTCAAAAAGTGCATCAAGCTGCTTGATATCGACTCGTTGCATCAAATGCTGGTAGTTCCCGATGACGTGGCCGGTGCCCAGCAAAACCTCGGCGCTGCTGAAATCAAGCGGCGGCACCTGCAGGAACGCTTCCACCTGCGCTGCCAGCGCCGGCAGCACGGGCTTGAGCGCGATGGTGAGAAGGCGAAAGGCCTCAATGCAGGCGCTGCAGACATCCTGCAAGCGGGCGTCCATGCCGTCCTGCTTGGCGAGCTCCCAGGGCTTGTTTTGGTCCACATACGCGTTGACGCGGTCGGCCAGCAGCATGGTTTCGCGCAGCGCCTTGCCATACTCACGTTCGGCCAGCAGCTGGGCAATGGACGGCACGGCGCTCTGGAGCTGCCCCAGCAGGGCCGCGCCATCGGCAGACACGGCGCCCAGCTGACCGCCAAAGCGCTTGGTCAGGAAGCCGGCCGCGCGCGAGGCGATGTTGATGTACTTGCCCACCAGATCGCTGTTGACACGGGCCAGAAAGTCGCTGGCGTTGAAATCGATGTCTTCGTTGCGTGCCGAGAGCTTGGCTGCCAGGTAGTAGCGTAGCCACTCGGGGTTCATGCCGAGCTCCAGGTACTTGAGGGGGTCCAGACCTGTGCCCCGGCTCTTGCTCATCTTCTCGCCGTTGTTCACCGTGAGAAATCCGTGCACGAACACGTTGTCAGGCACCTTGCGGCCGCTGAACTTCAACGTGGCGGGCCAGAAAAGCGTGTGGAAGGTGACGATGTCCTTGCCGATGAAGTGCACCTGCTCCAGCGCCGGGTTGGCCATGTAGGAGTCGTAATCCTCGCCGCGCTTGTCGAGCAGGTTTTTGAGTGACGCCAGGTAGCCGATGGGCGCATCCAGCCACACATAGAAATACTTGCCCGGCGCATCGGGAATCTCGATGCCGAAATAGGGCGCATCACGCGAAATGTCCCAATCGTCCAGGCCTTCGCTGGTGCTGCCATCAGGGTTGGTGCGCACGCCAAACCATTCGCGCACCTTGTTGGCCACCTCGGGCTGCAGGCGGCCGTCCTGTGTCCATTCCTGCAGAAAGGCCACACAGCGGGGGTCTGACAACTTAAAGAAAAAGTGCTCCGACGTTTTGAGCACGGGGCGGGCGCCCGAGAGCGTCGAGCGCGGCTCTATCAGATCGGTGGGCGCGTACACCGCACCGCAGTTCTCGCAGTTGTCGCCGTACTGTTCCTTGGTGTGGCAGCGCGGGCACTCGCCCATCACATAGCGGTCGGGCAGGAACATGTTCTTCTCGGGGTCGAAGAACTGCTCGATGGTGCGTGTATCGATGAGGTCGTTGGCCAAGAGATCGCGGTAGATCTGCTGTGCTAATTCGTGGTTTTCAGGCGCGTCGGTGCTGTGCCAGTTGTCGAACGCGATGTGAAAGCCGTCCAGGTACTGTTTGCGACCCGCGGCGATGTCGGCCACAAACGCTTGCGGCGTAACGCCCTTTTTCTCGGCTGCAATCATGATCGGCGCGCCATGCGCGTCGTCGGCTCCGACAAAGTTCACCTCGTGGCCCAGCATGCGCTGGGTGCGCACCCAGATGTCGGCCTGGATGTATTCCATGATGTGGCCGATGTGGAATTTGCCGTTGGCGTAAGGCAGGGCGGTGGTGACAAAGAGTTTGCGGGGCATGGAAAAGGGCTCGGACGATCAAGGCGCGCGCCAGTAAGGCGCAATCAGCGATTTTAGGATGGGCTCATCCAAGCTTCGTTGGCGGGGGAACAAGCCAAGGGGGTGCGCCGTTGCACGGGTCTGGCTCGAGGGCTTGTGGTGATGGACCGCACGCCAGCTCGGTGCGACCATGAATGCTTCAGGCGGTCAAAGGCACATTGCCGTCTTTCCACCCGAAGAAGCGGCAGACCTCGCTGCGCATGGCGAGGGTGTCCGCGCGTCCGAGTGCCATCAGTTCCTGGGTGTAAGACGCTTCGAACAGCAGGTAGCTGGCCAGCGCCGCGCCGCGCACGTCGTTCTGATTCTTGCTCACGCCCAGGGCGCTGAGCATGGTGCGAACGGGCGCGGGCAGATCCCCTACGTGCCGCGCTGCAATGGCGTCCAGCCGCTCGGATGGTGCAATGACCAGCAGCTCGATGGGGCGCAGCGCACTGCCGCTACGCGATGCAGCGGGGATCAGAGCAATGGTCTGGTTGACCCGCTGCATGCGCTCAATGTCGACCGAAAGCGAATCGAGGAAGATGTTGGACAGCGCATGGCCAGCGATCTGCGCCAGCGACGGGTAGGCGGGCGCTTCTTTTTGCGATCCCCCCTCGTTCGTCTCGTGCATGCGCCCGGCGCCGATTACCAGAATGCGCTCTGCGCCCAGGTGAATGGCGGCCGCGATGGGTGCCGACTGGCGCATGGAGCCATCGCCGAAGTATTCGGTGCGCTGTTCTACCTCGATTGCCTTGGCCGGAAACACAAACGGAATCGCGCTGGACGCCAGCAGGTGCTCGTGCGTGATGCGATCGCGCACCGCACGCCGCTGTGAGCGCACCCAGGGGTCGTGCCGCTCACCAGCCTCGAAAAAGGTGACGTGGTCGCCCAGCGTGTAGCTCGATGCGGTCACCGCCAGCGCGTCAAGGTGTCCCTTGCGGATCACGTGCGTCAGGCGCACCAGCGGCACCATGCGCACCAGCAGCTTGGACAAGGGGGCATTGTCGAGCAGCGAGCGCGGGCGCAGCCTGCGCCAGCGTGCCAGCACCCACCCGAGCGAGAGCAGCGTGAGCCAGCGGGCGCCGCTCTCGGCCACGCTGAGCGAGTCGGAGCGATACACGTCCTGGGCACGAATGTGCCGCCAGACAAGCGCCATGCGGCGCACCGCGCGGTCGAACTGGTCTGCACCGCATGCCAGCGCCGCCGCGTTGATCGCCCCTGCAGAGGTGCCGGTGATGATGCGAAACGGGTTGGGCTCCTTGCCTGCGCCACAAGCGAGGCGCAGGTCAGCAATCGCTTCCAGCACGCCGACCTGGTAGGCCGCGCGTGCGCCGCCCCCCGTGAGCAGCAGACCGGTTCGGCCGGCAGGTGGGTGAGACGTCAGGGCTCGTGGCGCTTGGCTAGCGGAGTCGCGCGGGCGTTCGGGGGCTGTGGTGGTCAGGGGCGGGTCGATCCCGCAGTGTGCGGCCGCTGCCGAAGCCGCGTTCTGCGTGAAAACCCGGTGGTGAACTCGGACTGCACCGAATGGGGGTTGCACCCGGTTGGATAGCAACGCGCATTGCGGCTTGGGTGGCGAGTGGTACTCGTTTAACTGCGCCTGGGCAGCATCCACCGCGCCAGCGCGTCGCCCTCGATCAGTTCGATGTTCTCGGTGCGTGCCAAATCGCGCGCGCTGTCGCTGACCGTGCCGTGGCTCAACAGGTACCGGCCATGCGCAATGTCCCGCTTGCGCATGGCGTCTGCCAGATGGCTAATGGCGTCAGCGCCGTGGCTCGCGGCTTTCC
>JBBSRE010000202.1:0-5665 GCA_038243365.1 Burkholderiales bacterium
AAATAAAAGCTGCTTGCGCAAGCTGGGCGTGCGCTAGAGGCCGATTTGGCACCAAAACTGCACTCACTACGGGAACCGCCAAAGCGCGAACGGTTGCGAGGAGAAAGCACAAGCGCGGAATTAACCATGAGATGGATTATTGCGGGAAGGCTAACTAGAATTGGACGACTGCGATCCTAGCGTTTGCCATCCGCCTATGCAACATCTACGTGCATGTGTCAGGGGTAAATCCTAGGCCCAAGACGTTTAGGCAAACCTAAAATTTGGCGGATGGATCTGCCTCCCGCTCGCGCTGAACCCTATGCACCCGCCGTACCGGGCGCGCCGCCGCCCGCGCCGAAGCTGCTGATCCGCCTGCGCGACCATTTGCGCACGCGCCACTACAGCCTTCGCACGGAGGCGACCTACATGGATTGGGTGCGGCGCTTCATCTTGTTTCACGACAAACGCCATCCGCAGGACATGGGCGCTGCCGAGGTGGAGGCATTTTTAACGCATTTGGCGGTGGACCGGCATGTGGCGGCGTCTACGCAAAACCAGGCCAAATCGGCGATTTTGTACTTGTACAAACAGGTGCTGGGCATGGAGCTGCCCTGGCTGGACGATGTGGTGCAGGCCAAAACACCCAGGCGCCTGCCAGTGGTGCTGACGGCGCCCGAGGTGCGTTCGCTGCTGCTGCATATGCACGGCACTACGGGTTTGATTGCGCAATTGCTGTATGGCACGGGCATGCGGTTATTAGAGTCGCTGCGGCTGCGCGTGAAGGATGTGGAATTCTCCCGGCGGGAAATCATTATTCGCGAAGGCAAAGGCAATAAAGACCGCATTACGGTGCTGCCCGAGCATTTGATGCTGCCACTGGAGCAGCAAATCAAAAAAGCGCGCGCCCTGCATGAGAAAGACCTGGACGCCGGTTTTGGCCGCGTGCATTTGCCGCATGCGCTGGCAGTGAAGTACCCGCACGCAGACCGCAGTTGGGGTTGGCAGTATGTGTTTCCGTCACCGCATCGCTCAGTGGACCCGCGGCCTGATGCGGTGACGGGCGAGCTGCTGGAGCGGCGCCACCATGTGTTCCCCGAGTCGGTACAGCGCGCCGTACGCGAGGCGGCCAAATTAACGCAGATCGACAAACCGGTCAGTCCGCATGTGCTGCGCCACTCATTCGCCACGCATTTACTGCAGGCCGGTTATGACATTCGCACGGTGCAGGAACTGCTGGGCCATGCAGATGTGAGCACCACCATGATTTATACGCACGTGCTGAACAAAGGAGGGCGGGGAGTGCTCAGCCCGCTGGATGCGTTGTAGCGCTTGTGCATGGGGCAGCGCACGCGAATGGGCTTTTGTGAAGCCGTGAAGCCGTGACACCTTGGCGTTGGGGTGCCGCGTGTTGGGCCGCGCTCGGCATCGGCGCCTTCGCAACGAACGAGGGGATCAGGGGATCAGGGGATCGGCCCCGCAGGTGCTTCGCCGCCGACCGACGGCAGCCCCTCCAGGCGCCCCAGCTGGTGCGCCAGTTCAATCGCCGATTGCACGCCCAGCTTGGTAAAGATATTGGCGCGGTGAAATTCCACGGTGCGCTGGGTAATGCCCAAGTGCTCCGCAATGGTCTTGTTGTAATGGCCCTGGATTAGCTCGGCCAATACCTCGCGTTCGCGCTGACTCAGGCTGGCGAGCGCTGCGCGCAGGCGCTGGGCTTGCTCGCCTGCCGAGCGCTGCGCACTGGCAGCGGCCAGGGCCTGTTCCACGCGGTCCACCAGCAGGTTGTCCTGAAACGGCTTTTCCAGAAAATCCCAGGCGCCATTCTTCACTGCCGCCACTGCCATGCCGACGTCACCATGCCCGGTGAGGAACAGCACCGGCCACTGGCAACCCAACTGCTGCATGCGCTCGAAGGTCGCCAGGCCAGAGAGCGGCTCCATGCGGATGTCCATCAGCACCACCGCGTGGCCCCAGTTGGGCGACAGAAGAGCCAGGGCTTGCAAGAAGGCGGTGCCGCTTGGCCATGTGGCCGCGTGGTAGCCACGCGAATCGAACAACCATGCCAGGCCATCGCGCACGTCGGCGTCGTCGTCCACGATGTGGATGGCGACCCGGTTCATCATGTGTCGCTCCTAAGGGCAGTCGCCTGGCTGGCCGTCATGGTGTGGGCGGCATCGGCGGCCAGGGGAATGCACACCGTGAAGCAGGCTCCGCCCAGCTCTGCGTCAGTGCCTACCTCGATGCGCCCGTGGTGAGCTTCGACAATGGATCGGCAGATCGCCAAGCCCATGCCCATACCGCCATCCTGCGTGCTGTAGAAAGCGTTGAAGATGTGCTCGCGCGCGTCTTCGGCTACCCCTGGGCCGCTGTCGCCCACTGCCACACACGCCATCTGGGTGGCAGCGTCCAGGCGGATCGACACTCGCACCCGTGCCAGCGAGGTTCCCTGCCCAGCCCAATCCAGCGCGTTGCTCAGCAGGTTGTTCATCACGTGTTCCAGCAGCAGTTCGTCGGCCTGGATCCACAGGCTGCCATTGGCTTGCGGCAGCGCCACGCCTGCGGCAGCAGTGCGCGGGTGGCTGGCGATGCAACGCTGCACAAAGCGCGAGACTTCGACAGGCGCCAGCAGCAACTCACGCCGGCGCGCAAAGGCGTTGACCCGCTGGATGATGCCGCCGGCTTTCTCAGAGAGCAGCGCCATGCGCTGCACCACGCGGTGGATTTCCTCTTCCGAGATGCTGCGCCGCTCCAGCCGATTGAGCAGCCCGTGGGCAAAGCTGCTGAGCGCGCCCAAAGGTTGGTTGAGTTCATGCGCCAGCGTGGACGCCGCTTCACCCACCGCGACCAGCCGGCCCGAGGCTTCCAGGCGTTCTTGCTGCTGCAGGGCTAGGCGCTCGGCGCGCTTGCGCTCGCTTACGTCTACTACCGAACTCATCCAGCCGACGTGTTCGCCGCGCGGCGTCATGAGCGGAGCTTCGTGAATCACCACGTCGACCAAGTGCCCGTCACGGTGTTCGAACTGCACCTCAAGCCTTTGCGTACCCGTGCGCTGGGTGAGCGCCTCCCGGTCCACCGAGTGGAGCTCTTCGGTGCGGTTCGGCGGCCAGTTAGGCAGCGGCGCTTTGCGCCCGATGAGATCGGACGCGCTGTAGCCCACCATGCGGCAGAAGGCCTCGTTGACATAGAGAATTTCGCCGCTCTGCGCCCACGCCCGCATGCCGACGGTGACCGAGTTCTCCATGGCGGTGCGCAGCACCATCTGCGCTTCCAGCAATGCTTGCACCCGCTGGCGTTTGGCGATGTCGCGGCGCAGCGCCAGCACACTGACAAGCATGCCGGCGAGGAAAAGCAGTGCCACCAACAAGAAGATGCGCGGCACGAGTGCCGGCTGCGAGCGCAGGGGCGCCACTTCAATAAACAGGTCGATCCCGGGCAGGTTCATCGCTGCGAGGTAAGGCAGCCCGGATGCGCCAGCGGCCGACCCGCTGGTGGCCACGGCCGGATCGTCAGACAGCTGCACCCGGTGGGTCTGGTGAAACCAGGCCGGCACCAGCCCGTCCACGCACGCCGTCATCGACAGAACAGCCAGGTAATTGCCGAGAAACTCGCCGCGCTCGAAGTACGGCACTGCCAGCCAGACGGTGTCGGTCACCTCGCCCTGGGCGCTGCGCAGCGGACCGGCGTAGCTGGAGCGGCGCAGGCCGACGGCAATGCGCAGCATGCTGTCGAGCGCTTCAGCGTTCCAGGGCGAAGCCGCGCGTGCTTGCTGCAGCCGGTTGGGCGGCCGCTCCAGTGGCGCCGTGCTGCTGGTATCGCGCGGCTGCCAGCCATGCCACAACACGGCACCCGGCTCGCTCCACAGCAGGCCGCCCTGCACCTCGGGCGCGCTGGCCGGGGCCTTGTCATCGCGCAGCGTTTGACGCGCCAGCACACGCAGATCTTCTTCGAGGCGCAAAAAATGAAAGCGCACGCTTTGCTCCAGCCATTGCCCATCGGACACGCGGCGGCGCTCTTCTTCGTCGCGCTCAAAGGCGCTGAGGTAGAGCACCAGCGCCACCACTGAGGCCACCACCAACAGCAGAAGACCGAGCAGCCACCACAGCGTGCGCCAGCTGCGCACTGGCTGGCGCGGCGGGGTCTGCTGCAGCAGAGCGAAGTCAAGCGGCGGGGGGCGTGAGGTTTCCATGGGAGGCGGGGAGGCTGGCCCGCCGTAGCATAGCGAGCATGTTGCCGTGCGATACACCCCCTACCACTGGCTCTCGAGCGGCCACTGGCACAGCGGCGGGCGTCTCGCGTCGGCGTGTGCTGACAGGCGGCGCTTCGCTGGCGCTGGCGGCGGCTGGCGGGCGACCCGCTGTTGCAGCACGGAGGGATGCGCCGGCTATTACCATCCGCTTCTCGCACGTGGTGGCTGAAGACACGCCCAAAGGCTTGGCCGCTGTGCGGTTCCGGGCGCTGGTGCAAGAGCGCTCTGCCGGGCGCATCGATGTGGCCATCTACCCCATGGGCAGGCTGTACGGGGATCATGATGAAGTGCAGGCGCTGCAACTGGGCGCGGTGGAAATTCTGGCGCCTTCGCTCTCCAAGTTCGGACGCATCGGATTTCCAGAGTTCGAGTTGTTCGATCTGCCATATCTGTTTGACGATGTGGTCAGCGTGCGCCGCATCACCCACGGGCCGCTCGGCCAGCGCATGCTCGCCCGGCTGGAGCGACAGCGTCTGGTGGGGCTAGGCTTCATGGACAACGGTTTCAAGCACATGAGCGCCAATCGGCCTTTAGTGGAGCCGCGGCATTTCATCGGCCAGCGCATGCGCATTCAGGCTTCGCGCGTTCTGGCAGCGCAGATGCGCGCGCTGCACGCGCAACCCGTGACGCTGGCGTTTGGCGAAACACGCCAGGCGCTGGCGCTGGGCGTCGTAGATGGCACTGAAAACCCCATCTCCAACTTCTGGACGCAGCGCATGCACGAGGTGCAGACAGACCTGAGCCTTACGCAGCATGGCTACCTGGGTTATGCCATGGTGGTCAGCCAGCGCTTCTGGACATCGCTGCCAGCGCGCGATCGCGCGCTGCTGGGGGACGCCATGCAGGAGGCGATGGAGTTTGGCAATCAGATCGCCGATACCCAGAACGACCAAGCGCTGGCGGCGCTGCGTGATGTCGGCGGTACGCGCATTCACACGCTCGCGCCCAGTCAGTTGTCGAGTTTGCGCGCGGCGGTTCAGAGCGTCCACACAGGGCTGGCGCAGCGCATCGGTGTGCAGTGGCTGGAGGAGGCGCAGAGCGCCCTGGCTGCTGGGAGCTGACGTGCTATCCGACGCCATGACCGCTGGATTTTGCGGGTTATCCCTAGGCTATGGACTGTTGAATCCCACAGTTGCCCGGTGCGCCGGACGCGCTTATCGTTGGTCACTGTTTTTTCACCCGGAGACACACCATGAAATTCGCCTTGAAATTGCTGGCCGCGACCGCAGCGCTCTCGCTGGGCTTTGCCGCCCACGCCGCTCCTATCGTTGTCAAATACAGCCACGTGGTGGCGGACATCACACCTAAAGGAAAGTCGGCGCTCAAGTTCAAAGAGCTGGTCGAGAAGGCCATGCCCGGCAAGGTCGAAGTGCAAGTGTTCCCTAACAGCCAGCTGTTCGGCGACGGCAAGGAACTCGAAGCAGTGCTGTTGGGTGA
>JBBSRE010000203.1:0-5659 GCA_038243365.1 Burkholderiales bacterium
AGCACTTCGCCCTGATCGGGCTTTTCAGCAGCGTTGTCGGGGATGAAAATGCCGGACGCGGTCTGGGTTTCGGACTCAATACGCTTGACGATCACGCGGTCAGCAAGGGGACGAAGGTTCATTGCGGTACTCCTGGGTTTGGAAAAAGTGCCACTACGGCAAAGCGCCTGACACGCAGGCGCTTGGAATGGCGGCCCACACAGGCATTGCTAGCACTCAGTGTGGGTGAGTGCTAATGATAAGGGCGTTCCTCAGTGTTTCAAGTGCTGCAAAGGATCAAAATTAAGGCGAGTGACTTGCCAGCATTCAAAAATCGTCACTTGATGTGGAGCGATTTCAGCGAATGCGGCAAGACTGCACGCACTCAGCGCTCAATGCTGTCGAGCGCTCAGTATTGAGGGTGCACCGGATTCCACCTCGCGTTTTGACCTCGTTCACGTGGGCGCTGGCGCCAACCCGCCTTGGCGTTTGAGCTCTTGGAACCACTGCGCATAGCCGTCGCTGCTGGGGTGCAGTCCGTCGGCGGCGTGCATGCGTTGAGGCTCCAAAGCAAACGCGTCTTGCTCTGGTGGCTCCAGCAGCCGCACGTATCGCGTGCCGCTCTCTCGCGCCACTTGCTGCACGATGGCATGGAGGGTCTTGGAGCGGCTAGACATCAGCCAGGAGATGGGCGGAGGAAAAAACGGCGAGTGACCCACATTGCCGCTTGGCATCAAAACGACGACCGGTGCGCGCGCCTGCGCCAAGCGCACCACGCTGGAAATAGTCGCTCTCATTTGGCGCGCCGAGGTGAAGCGTATGACGTCGTTGCCTCCCGCCAGAACCAGCACGAGGTCGTAGCGTTTTTGCAGTCCTTGCAGCTGCATGACAACGTTCTCGAACTTTGCGCCGTTCTCTGCGTGGTTGCTGATGAGCCAGGTCGGATGCGCTGCAGAAATGCGCCCAGCCACGCTGTCTTCGGCCTTGGCAGCGCCAGTGCCCACGCCTGTGCTGTCGCCCACCACCAGGATGCGGCGCTCCGGATGGGCAGGTGTAGCAGTAAAGGGCGTGGCGTTTTCGGCCAGCTCCTTCGACACGGACAGACGCTGTGCCACACAGCCAGTGGTGGCGGCCGCCACGCCCGCTACTGCGAGCCAAGCCAAGAGGCGGGTATTCTTCATCGGCAGTTCCTGAGGATCGACAAGGGTTTGACGCTATGAAATTAGAAGCGTCCACCTTAGGTAGTGTTTGGCACGCTAGGGTTCAGACACAGGCGCCGGTCCTTGTCGGACAAAAGGCCCGCGCCCAACCGGTGTCCTAGCCGAGTGTGCGAGCCGATCAGGGCTCAGGTCGCTCAGTGGCTGCCCGGCGCTTTGAGGGCTCGTCCGCTACCGGGAGCACGCCGAGACAAACGTCGAGCACGTGAAAGTGGTCTTCAAAGAACTGGTCTTCAAGCTGCGGCAGCTCGGTGATCGGTACCCACAGGGCGTGCGCCGCGTCATCGTCCGCGCGCACCGCTGGCAGCGCCGCACCGGGCGCGCGACCAGGCAGCGTGGTCAGATCGAAGCGATGTACATGCGTGATGGTGCGGCCGCGCTGGCTGCGCGCGGGGTGGGCGAAGACGCGCACTTGCTGCAGCGCGCGCGCGCAATCTGCCTCCGTTACCGCACAGTGCGTCTCCTCGGCCAGTTCACGCAGACAGCTCTGCAGCAAACTTTCGTGTTCGTCAATAAAGCCGCCGGGCAGTGCGAGCAGATCGCGCCCGGGTGCGCGGCCACGGCGAATCAGCAGGACGTGATGCGCGTCGTGGACCAGCGCATCCACCGTGACGAATATGGGGGGGTAGGGCGCACAAACCCACAGCGCACGGCCCGCTTGAAGCGCGTGCCATTCTTCCTGCAGGCGCGCGAAATCCTCCGTTTTTGCGAACGTCTGGAGGAAGTCGGTCACATGGGGTGGCAGGGCTTCCGTCGCAAGGGAGCCGTCGCCTCCCAGCCAGGCGTCGCGCAGCGGTGTCGCATCAAACAGCCCTTGCCGCGGCAAGGTGTGCAAAGACCAATCGGGAAAGCTGCGCAGGTAGCCGCTGCTCGCATCCTTGAAATGGCCCACGATGCACATGGACGACTCTGTTGCCTGGCCTGCTGTCGTCGTGTTGGTTGCAGCTTCTACAGCTGCCACCACCGCGCGTGACCAGCGAGCTTCGTCGTAGTAATCGCGCACCGGGGCAAAACGGACGCGCTCCAACGCACTCGCCGGTAGCGCGCCTTGCACCAGCGTCTGTCGCTCCTGCCACGTAAACGGGTTTCGCACCGATCGTGCAGCGTGCGCTGAGCCCAGCACCACCACCACGTTGCGCGCTATGCGCAGTGCTTCCTCCAGCAGAGCGAGGTGTCCGGCATGGACCGGCTGAAAGCGGCCAATCAGGACGCAGGTATCGAACATGAATTTACGTGTGGGAATTGAGGGGCAAACACAGGTCGAGCTTAAGGGCGTACGGGTGCTGGAGCTTGGACAGGAGTCTTTGCTGGCCTTCACCGCTGGGCTGCTTGAACGAAAATGGCCGCACCGAATCATCTTCGGTGCGGCCATTTGATTCGAAAGCTATCGAAACAATAGCGTTAAGCGCAACCAGAATTAGCCTTGCAGCCCTTTTTATTTCAAAACTTTGCGTGCGGCGCCTACCCCCAGCACGGCCAAGACGACAAAAATCACCGCGATCACCAGGAACACGAAGAACAGAATTTTCGCGATGCCTGCAGCACCGGCAGCCACACCCGTAAAGCCGAGAGCACCTGCGATGAGTGAGACGATGGCGAAAATGATGGCGTACTTCAGCATGGAATTCTCCCGGATTTGGTACCGCACACAACGTGGCGCGGCATGCGAGCTAAGGTAGCTGGGCCAAAGTAAAAGGTTCGTGGGAATCTATGCGAAGCGCATGTAGGACGCTCTGGGCTTGTGACTTATGACCCAGCCCAGCGTCGTAACCATGCAAGGATCGCAAAGGCCGCATGGCAGCGGCATTCGGGACTGGGCTCATATCGCTGCGCGCTGGGAGCTTCGCCCTAAGGCACACAAGGCTTGCTGCGCAAACCCCGGTCTTATAGACCAGTCGCTGCACGCAGCGCCTGGGCTTTGTCCGTGCGTTGGCTCCGGCCGGGCCTGGTGGCCCTTCACATCGGCTGCGCCGATATGAGCCTGCGCCGAAAGCCAGCCAAGCTCGCTCGCTCGGTGCCTTACAGGCCCGCTGCGGCGCGGAGCGCAGCAGCCTTGTCAGTCCTTTGGTCTGCGCTCACATCGCTGCGCGATATGAACTTCGTCCGCACACTGGCACTGCGCTCAAGCGCAGCGGGCCTTACAGCCCGGCCGCAGCCCGCAGGGCCGCGGCTTTGTCGGTGCGCTCCCAACTGAACTCGGGTTCGTCGCGGCCGAAGTGGCCGTAGGCGGCGGTTTTTTCGTAGATGGGACGCAGTAGGTCCAGCATCTGGATGATGCCTTTGGGGCGCAGATCGAAAAGCTCGCGCACCAGGGCGGCAATGCGGTCGTCAGGGATGAGGCCGGTTCCTTCGGTGTAGACCGTGATGTTCATCGGCTCGGCCACACCAATCGCGTAGGCGACCTGGATCTGGCACTGGCGGGCAATGCCTGCGGCGACGATATTTTTCGCCACGTAGCGTGCTGCGTAGGCGGCTGAGCGGTCGACTTTGGTCGGGTCTTTGCCGCTGAAGGCACCGCCGCCATGGGGGCAGGCGCCGCCGTAGGTGTCAACGATGATCTTGCGGCCTGTCAAACCGCAATCACCTTGCGGGCCGCCAACGACGAAGCGGCCGGTGGGGTTGATCAGGTATTTGGTGTTCTGCAGCCACTCGTTGGGCAGCACTGGCTTGATGATCTCTTCGATCACCGCTTCGATGAAGCTGGCCTTCATCTTGCTGGGCGTTTCCGACTGGTCGGGATGGTGCTGGGTGGAGAGCACCACGGTGTCGATGCTGTGGGGCGTGCCATCCACATAACGCATGGTCACCTGGCTTTTGGCGTCCGGGCGCAGGAAGGGCAGGCGTCCATCTTTGCGCAGCTGGGCTTGGCGCTCCACGATGCGGTGGGCATAGTGAATCGGCGCGGGCATCAGCTCGGGCGTTTCGTCGCAGGCGTAGCCGAACATCAGGCCCTGGTCGCCGGCGCCGGTGTTGAGCTGGTCGTCGGACGCGTGGTCTACGCCTTGAGCGATGTCATGGCTTTGCTTGTCGTAGGCGACCAGCACGGCGCAACCTTTGTAGTCGATGCCGTATTCGGTGTTGTCGTAACCGATGCGCTTGATGGTGTCGCGCGCGATCTGGATGTAGTCAATGTTGACGCCGGGCTTGGCGCTGATTTCGCCGGCCAACACCACCAGGCCGGTGTTGCACAACGTCTCGGCGGCTACGCGGGCTTGCGGGTCTTGCGCAAGCAGCGCATCGAGGATGGCGTCGGAAATCTGGTCCGACACCTTGTCGGGGTGACCTTCGGACACGGATTCGGAAGTGAAGAGAAAGTCGTTCGCCATTTGAATAAACTCCTGTGTTGGCTGTTGGGGCGTTGCCCGCAGCCTCAAGAAGCTCTGGCGAACGCTTTAGCAGTCTTGTTTAACGTCGCTCTGCAAGTTGCTCATTTAACTTAGCGACCATGCCATTTTAATGCCTGTCTTTGCGCGCCTGTGTCTGGGCCTGTTTTCTCGCCTGTCGTGGCCTGTGCTGCATGCACTGGGTCCGGCATTGGGCTGGTCAGCGTTTATCTTCTCGCCCACCTACCGCCGGCGGTTTCTGGCGAATGCTTCGCGTGCTGGCTACGCGTGGGCCGACGTGCGACCGGCGGTGGCACATGCCGGGCGCTTTGCTGCTGAGATCCCGCGCCTGTGGCTGGGGACGCCGCCTGAATGCAGCATGGTGAATGAGGCCTGTGTGATGGCGGCCTATGCGGAGCGGCGCGGTGTGCTTTTTCTTAGCCCGCACTTGGGGAGCTTTGAACTCATGGCCTCCGATGCGGCGCGGCGCTGGGGCGGCCGGCATGGCCCGATCACCGTGCTTTACCGCCCCGCGCGACAGTCTTGGTTGGCGCACTGGATGGCGACTGGGCGCAGCAAGCCATTTATGAAGAGCGTGCCGACCACGCTGGCCGGTGTGCGCGAAATGATCAAGGCCCTGCGCCGCGGAGAAGCGGTGGGCTTGTTGCCCGACCAGGTGCCGCCAGCGGACCAGGGTGTGTGGGCACCTTTTTTCGGGCACGACGCGTACACGATGACGCTGGCGTCACGGCTTGCGCACCTGAGTGGGGCGGCTGTTATCTTGGCCTACTGCGAGCGTCTACCGGGCGGTGCCGGCTTTGTGACGCACTTCGAACGCTTGACCGAGCCATTGAGCCAGGAAGCAGTCGTAGGCGCACGGCAGATTAACAGCGCGATGGAGCATGCCATTCGGCAATGTCCGCAGCAGTATTTGTGGGGCTATGCACGCTACAAGCAACCGCGCGCTGATCGAACCCGCTCGGGGCAAGTCAAAGGAAACGCATGAGTGACGGGAGTGACAATAGAGACGGTAACGACATCGACGCACAGCAGGAGCCACGCGAGAGCGCGCGCCAGGCACGCGAGCAGCGGCGCGACGAAAAAACCGAGCACGGGCCTGTGAGCGGCCGCCTGGGGGTG
>JBBSRE010000204.1:0-5615 GCA_038243365.1 Burkholderiales bacterium
CGGCGCGCAGTGGCGGCTGGGGCAGGGCGCGTGGAAAGCGGTTGCCAAAAACGGCGACGTCGTGCCAGACGATGCCGAGCTGCAGTTGCACGACGATGCCGAGGCCCGCTACGTCTCACGCGGCGGTCTCAAGCTCGAAGGCGCGTTGCGCGTTGCCGGCCTGGACGTGAACGGCCTGACGTGTCTGGACATTGGCCAGTCCACCGGCGGGTTTACCGATTGCTTGCTGCAGCACGGCGCCCTTGCGGTGGTGGGGGTGGACGTGGGGCAGGGCCAACTGCATCCCCAACTGCGCGAAGACGCGCGGGTGGTGTGCATTGAGCACGTGAACGCCCGGGCGCTGGATGCTTCTGATTTGATAGCTGCTGACGCAGATGGAGAAAGCGCGGAGGGCGGTTTTGACCCTGAATTTGGTTTGATCGTGGCTGATCTTTCTTTCATCTCGCTCACGCTGGTGCTGCCGGCGCTGGTGCCATTCGTGGCGGAAGGTGGCGCGATGCTGATGTTGGTCAAACCCCAGTTTGAGCTGCAGCCAGGGCAGGTGGGCACAGGCGGCATCGTGCGCGATGCGGCATCCTATGCCGTGGTGGAAGAGCGCATACGCAGCTGTTGCAAGGAACTTGGCCTCGTCGTGCAGAACTGGTTTGAGAGCCCGATTCAAGGCGGCGACGGCAACCGGGAATTTTTTGTTTTTGCCAGGAGGGCTGCGTGAACGCTGCGAAGGAACCTTCTTTACCCGCTTCCCGCGGTGCGGCAGCTGGCGCGGTGCCTGTCAGTTTTGAATACTTTCCCCCTAAAACACAGGAAGGAGCGGGCAAGCTGCGCGGCGTACGCGCGCAGTTGAACGCTTTGAGTCCGCAGTTTTGCTCGGTGACCTACGGCGCGGGCGGCTCCACCCAGCAGGGCACGTTCGATACGGTGCGCGAGATCTTGCAGGAAGGCACGGACGCCGCGTCGCATTTCTCCTGCATCGGCGCCACACGCCAGTCAGTGCGCGAGCAATTGATTTTGTTGCAATCCATGGGCGTAAAGCGTCTGGTGGCGCTGCGCGGTGACTTGCCCAGCGGCTACGGCGCGGGCGGTGAATTCCATTACGCCAGCGACCTGGTAGCCTTTATCCGAGCCGAGACCGGCAACACGTTCCACATCGAAGTGGCGGCCTACCCAGAAGTGCATCCGCAGGCCCGCTCGCCTCAGGCGGACCTACAGGCCTATCGGGCCAAAGTGGTCGCTGGAGCCGATTCCGCCATTACCCAGTATTTCTACAACGCAGAAGCCTACTTCCGGTTCGTCGACGAAGCCACCCGCGTTGGCGCAGCGGTGCCGGTGGTGCCCGGCATCATGCCGATTGGCAGTTCCAGTCAGTTACTGCGCTTTTCCGACTCTTGCGGCGCCGAAGTGCCTCGCTGGATTCGCCTGCGTCTGCAGGCTTACGGCGACGACACCGCCAGCATCAAGGCCTTCGGGCTCGACGTAGTCACCCGGCTGTGCGAGCAATTGCTTTCCGGCGGTGCACCGGCGCTGCATTTCTACACCATGAACCAGAGCGCCGCGACGACTGAGCTGTGTCGTAGGCTCGGTTTGGGGATGGCTGCGGGCTCCGTAGTTTCTCCGGCAGAGCAGGGCGCCGCCACCGCGCTTAGCGTCTCAGCCTCCTGAATCCAGCGTGAAGGCTGCGTGTCGGTCCTGGCCCAACCGCTGAACCAGCTGCGGCAAGGCGGGTGCCAGCGCTGCCTTCAGTGTGTGCGGCGGATTGATCAGGAACATGCCGCTGCCGGGAAGGCCTGGCCTGCGCACCTGGCCGTCGGCATCCTCGGTCACTTTTCCTGCCTTCACCGTAAGCGTGGCGTGCAGCCAAGGCCTGCCGTTTTTGGTCGCCAGCGTCTTGAGGCGTCGCGGCAGGTCGTGCGCTTCTGGCCGGGCAATCAGCGGGTACCAAACGGCGTAGGTGCCGGTGGGGAAGCGTTTCATTCCTTCCTGCGCCATGTCCAGCACCTTGCCGTAGTCGCTCTTAATTTCATAGCTGGGGTCGCACAACAGCAAAGCGCGACGAGCCGGTGGAGGCAAAAATTTGCGCCAACCCTCGAAGCCATCTTCATGCAGCACCGCAATCTGGCGGCCCGCGTCCAGTTGCGCCACGTTTCCCGCCAACGAGCGCCAGTCGCTGGGATGCAGTTCGAACAATTTAAGTTTGTCGTGCGCCCGCAGCAGATGTTGAATGATGAACGGCGAGCCCGGATACACCTTGAAGCCCTGGCCCGGATTGAATGCCCGCACCAGATCGACATAGGCCTGCAGTGCGGGTGCCAGTGGATCGGCATCCGTCAGGTTGGCTACCAGGCGTTGCAGACCATCGCCCGCTTCCCCGCTGGTGCGGGCGTAATCGCCATCGAGACGGTACAGGCCCGCACCTGCATGGGTATCCACTACGGTGAGAACAGCGTCCTTTTGCGTCAGGTGGTCAAGTGCGGCAATCAACACCGTGTGCTTGAGAACGTCGGCGTGGTTGCCCGCGTGGAAGGCGTGTCGGTAACTGAACATGCAGCGATGTTAACCAGCGCCGCGTCACCTGCGCGGGCCTTTGAGCCGCATGGCACGCGAGTTGCTGACTGCATCTGAGACTCGCTGTGCACCTGCGAATCACACCGTCGCGGCTCAAAACGGGGCATTCATGTGCCGTTTTTGTCGTGCCCAGACATTTTTGCCGTGCGGTTGGAGCGTTAAACCTATGATGACGCTGTCTCCTTAACGCTCTTTCGGGGGCGTCCATCACCTATTTACTCATTTTTCCTTCGAATGACAGCCAGCGCCAGTTCAGAAAACCGAAGCGACGTGCGGCATATGGATGCTCTCCCCGTCGGCACGCGCTTGGCAGAGTTCGAAATTTTGGCTTTGCTGGGCGTGGGCGGATTCGGTATGGTCTACAAGGCGTTTGACCATTCGTTGCACCGCACGGTAGCCATCAAAGAGTACATGCCCGCTACGCTGGCCTCACGGGCGGCCGACGGTGCCTTGTGGGCGCGGTCCTCCACTGACGAGCCAGCGTTTCAGGCGGGTTTGCACTCGTTTGTGGACGAAGCGCGCATGCTGGCGCAGTTTGACCACCCGTCGCTGGTGAAGGTCTTCCGGTTCTGGGAGGCTCAGAACACGGCCTATATGGTGATGCCGCTCTACCACGGCATGACCCTCAAGCAGGCGCGCACACAGATGCGCAAACCCCCTCCGGAAATCTGGCTGCGGCAAATGCTGTGGTCGGTGCTGAGCGCATTGCGCGTGCTGCACGATGCTAATACGTTGCACCGCGACATCTCGCCCGACAATATCTTCCTGCAGGATTTCGGGCCGCCGGTGTTGCTCGACCTGGGCGCCTCACGCCACGCAATCAATGATCGCGACCGCAAGCACACCGCGGTGCTTAAGGTCAATTACGCGCCCATTGAGCAATATTCGGATGGCGAAGGCGAGGGAACGGTGGAGCTGGAGCAGGGCCCCTGGAGCGACCTGTACTCCTTGGGCGCCCTGGTTCACGGCTGCCTGTGCAACGACACGCCCCTTCCGGCAACGCTTAGAGCGCTGCGCGACCGCATGGTGCCGTTCGCACGGGTAGCCAAGACGGTGAAAAAGCAGTTCGGCGAAGAGTACTCGTCATCGTTTGTGAATGCCATCAGCCAGGCATTGAAACTCCAGCCGGAGGAGCGACCCCAGAGCATTGACGCGTTCCTCGACTTGCTGGCAATGTCCGTGCCTCCCGCGGGAATCGAACATTTTGATTTTCGTGCGGAGCTCGGCGAGATCTGGGTCGAGCCTACCGATCAGCCCGACCCGGCCGTAGGCGCGACCACGGTAGACCTCACCGGCCAAAGGCCGCGGGTGTCGCTGCTGAGCGACGTTGCTGCCGGGAAGGCAGCACCAGATCTGCATCTCGACGAACACGACGAGGACGAAGGGCCAGAGACCGTCTTTCTGGCCGATGAGCGTTTGCCTGGGCGTGACAAGCCAGAACGCATCGCCCCAGCCGCGCCTGTTCAGCCGCTACGTCCGGTGCAAGCCGCGGGCGCCGCGTCTGCGGCGGCGCTGAATGGCGGCGGAATGAACTCGGTCGCCGGTGATGCGTCGTCCGTCAAACCGCAGCAAGCTGCGGCGTCGGAGGGAAGCGGACGCACGCGAAAATTCTTGCTGCTGGCAAGCGTTGCGGTGTTGGCCGTGGTGGGTGCGGCCGCATTGGGCATGCGAACCACAACAGCCCCAGAGCCCGCCAAGGCGTCGTCCGCTGCGGGAGTGCCGGCGGCAAGTAACGAGGTCATCATCACCGAGCTCAACACGCCGGCGTCAGATTCCGCAGCGGCCATCCCGGACGCGGGCGAGACAGCCGTCGACGGTGATCCAAATGCCGCCGTCTTGCCCGAGCCTGCTCCGGCTTTTGTGCCATCGGACGACCCTAGGGCCGTTGCGGCAGCAGCTGCACGCGCACGGAACAAGAAGGTGCCGGTGGCACCTGCATTCATTCAAACCACAGAAATCCTTCCTGTGATTGAGGCGCCGGCTCTGCCGGTTGCCCGCCCAGCCCCTACACCGGCTCCCGCCCCCGCGCCCCGACGTTCCGCTCCTCAGCGGGCATTGTGTGCGGAGACGAATGTGCTCACCAGGAGTAGCTGTTTGCGGGCGGAATGTGCAAGCCCCGCCAATAGAGGTCTGCAAGCCTGCGTGGAATTCCGCAAGGCCATGGAACCACTCGAACGCAACAATTTCGCCAACTGACGGAGCCAAAGGCGGTGCGCGACTTTGGCAAAAATGCCCAGCAGCTGGTGTCAGAGTGCTGGCGCAGCGCCCGTGCAGTCGGCCAGCGAATCCAGCAACGCACGCGCAGTGCCGAAGGCTAGCGTAAAGCCTAGCGCGCCGTGTCCGGTGTTGAACAACAGGTTGCTAGGGCCTCCTGGCAGGGCTCCGACCACCGGGAGCCCGGTGGGCGTGGCGGGGCGCAGTCCGCTCCAGCGATCGGTAGGTGTGTAGTCGCTGGCGCGCGGAAACACGTTTCGGCCCGCGCGCAGCAGTTCTGAAATGCGGGCCTCGGGAATACTGTTGTCGTGACCCACCAATTCGGCCATGCCGGCGATCCGCAGACGGTCGCCCAACCGGGCGAATACGATCTTCCGTGCGGCGTCCGTCACGCTCACGAGAGGCGCCGCAAAGGGCTCTGCAGACGCGGCCACCGTCACGCTGTAGCCTTTGAGTGGGTATACCGGAAGACGCAAACCCAAGGGCTGCGCCAAGCGCACTGAGCCGGTAGCCATGGCGAGGACAAACGCGTCGCCTTGCACTTCGCCCGCCGTGGTTTGCACCGCAGCCACTCGCGCGCCACTGCGTACCAGCGACTGAACTTCTGTCTCCAAAAGGAAATCCACGCCGCGGGCTCGCAGAACAGTTTCCAGCCCACTGCAGACCTTGAAGCAGTCTGCAGCGCATTCGCTTGGGGTGTAGATGCCGCCTGCGATGTGGTCTACGAATTGGCCGAGCGCCGGCTCGATCTCCGCACACTGCTGCGCGTTCACTGCGCGCTGAACGGTGCCGAAGGTCTTCTGTAATTCCACTTGTTGCTCTGCTCCAGCGAGCGAAGC
>JBBSRE010000205.1:0-5598 GCA_038243365.1 Burkholderiales bacterium
GGCCCTTCCCTGCCCCATCTTCTTCGCCACCATGTTCCTCACACCACCGCCCATTCCTCCCGCAGCACCTTCGCAGCGCCCACCATGCTGGCCAGCGCGGCACGCGTCTCGGGCCAGCCGCGGGTCTTGAGGCCGCAATCGGGGTTGATCCACAGGTTCTCGCGCGGCACCACGGCCACCGCCTTCCGCATCAAGCGAACAATGTCATCCTGCGTGGGCACGCGGGGGGAATGGATGTCGTACACGCCGGGGCCAATCTCGTTCGGGTACTGAAAATCGCCAAAGCCGCGCAGCAGCTCCATGTCGGATCGGCTGGTTTCGATGGTGATGACATCGGCATCCATGGAGGCGATCTCCGGCAGGATGTCGTTGAACTCCGAGTAGCACATGTGGGTGTGGATTTGCGTGTCGTCCGCCACGCCTGAGGCCGTGATGCGAAACGCCCGTGTGGCCCGCGCCAGGTAAGGCTTCCAGCCGGCGCGGCGCAGGGGCAGGCCTTCGCGGATGGCGGGCTCGTCGATTTGCACGATGCCGATGCCGGCCTGCTCCAGGTCGACCACTTCATCGCGAATCGCCCAGGCGATCTGTTCGGTGGTGACGCTGCGGGGCTGGTCGTCGCGTACGAACGACCATTGCAGGATGGTGACCGGCCCGGTCAGCATGCCTTTGACGGGCTTGGTCGTCAGGCTTTGGGCAAAGGTGGTCCATGCCACCGTCATGGCGCGCGGCCGCGCCACATCGCCATAAATCACCGGCGGCTTGACGCAGCGCGAACCGTAGGATTGGACCCAGCCGTTTTGCGTGAAGGCAAAGCCGTCAAGCTGCTCGCCAAAGTATTCGACCATGTCGTTGCGCTCAGCCTCGCCGTGCACCAGCACGTCGATGTCCAGAGCTTCCTGCTCGCGCACCGCCAGCGTGATTTCTTCTTGCATCTGCTGGCGGTAATCGGCCTCGGCCAAGTCGCCCCGCTTGAAGGCTGCGCGAGCCGCGCGAATATCGGGCGTTTGCGGGAACGAGCCAATGGTGGTGGTGGGCAACGGCGGCAAGGCAAAGCGTGCGCGCTGCAAGCGTTGGCGCTGTGCAAATACCGACTGCCGCTGGTCGTCGCTGTCAGTTGCCCGGGCGATGCGCAGCGCGACGTCGGCACGGTGCACCCGCTTGCTGGCGCGGCGGGCGGCAATGGCGCTGCGTGCCGCGCTCAGCTCCGCTTCCACTGACTGTTCGTCGCCTGCGAGAGCAGCCCGCAATACGCGCAGCTCGTCGAGCTTTTCAACTGCGAAGGCCATCCACGATTTGACTTCTGCGTCAAGCGTTTGCTCGGCTTGCAAGCTGAACGGCACATGCAGCAGGCTGCACGATGGCGCCAGCCACAGCTCGCCGCGGTGCTTGTCCGTTACTGGCCGCAGACGCGCGAGCGCAGCATCGACATCGGTGCGCCAGATGTTGCGGCCATCCACGATGCCTACTGACAGCACCTTGTGCGTGGGCAGCCAGTCGGCCACGCCCACCAGCTCCGCCGGGGCGCGCACTGCATCAACGTGCAAGCCCGCCACCGGCAGCTGGCAGGCCATGCGCAGGTTGTCTTCCAGCGGCGAGAAGTAGGTGGCCAGCAGAATCTTCGGGGCCGAGCGCGCCAGCTGCCAGTAGCTGCGCTCAAACACGTTGCGCCAGTCGGCCGGCAAATCCAGGCCCAGGATGGGTTCGTCGATTTGCACCCAGTCCACGCCCTGCTCCTTCAGGCGCGCGAGGATTTGCTCGTACACCGGCAGCAAATCGTCGAGCAGCGAGAGGCGATCCAGCCCGGCTTCTTTTTCCTTGCCCAGGTACAAAAAGCTCAGGGGGCCAAGCAGCACCGCTTTGACCGGGTGACCGAGCGCCTGCGCCTCTGCCACTTCGTCAAACAAGCGGGTGGATGCGAGCTTGAATGCGGTGGCGGAAGAAAACTCTGGCACCAGATAGTGGTAGTTGGTGTCGAACCACTTGGTCATTTCCAGTGCAAAACCTTGGGCATGCTGGCTACAGCATTCGGCGTGCTCTGACTCGCCCGTCACACCACGCGCCATCGAGAAATAGCGCGATAGCTCAGACTCGTTGCCCTCAAAACCGAAACGGGCCGGCTCGCAGCCCAGCAGCTGAATGTGGTTGGCCACATGGTCGTAATAGGCGAAGTCGCCCACGGTGACAAAGTCGAGCCCCGCATCCCGCTGGGCCTGCCAATGCGCTTTGCGCAGATCGGCGCCGACCTGCTCCAGCGCGGCTTCGTCGATCTCGCCGCGCCAGTGCTTTTCCAAAGCGAATTTGAGTTCGCGGTGCGCTCCCATGCGGGGAAACCCAAGGGTGTGAGTGCTGGTAGTAGTCATGCGGGCCATCGTCCGCGTTTGGCGTTTATTATTCAAACGAAAAATATCCACGCTCAACTTGAATCAAATTCATGACGCAATCGATTCTGGAAACCCGCCATCTGCGCACCCTCGCCGCGCTGCGCGACACCGGCAGCCTGGTGCGCGCCGCGCAGTTGTTGCACCTGACTCAGTCGGCGCTGTCGCACCAAATCAAACAGCTGGAAGCGCATTTCGACGGCGCGCTGTTCGAGCGCAAATCGGTGCCGCCGCAGTTCAGCGCCGTGGGCCTGCGCCTGCTGAAGCTGGCCGACACCGTGCTGCCGCTGGTGCAAGAAGCCGAGCGCGATGTCGCTCGCCTGGGCCAAGCAGGGGCCGGCCAGCTGCGCATCGTCGTCGAGTGCCACACCTGCTTTGACTGGCTGATGCCAGCGATGGATGCATTTCGCACCGCATGGCCCGAGATTGAGCTGGACATCGTTTCGGGCTTTCACCCCGACCCCATCGCCTTGCTGCTGCAAGACCGGGCCGAAGTGGCCATCGTCTCGGAGCCCGACCCGGACGAAGCGGTGGACTTTCACCCGCTGTTCAGCTTTGAAATCCTGGCGTTGCTGGCCAACGACCATCCGCTGAGCGAAAAACCGCGCCTTGCGGCCGAAGACTTTGCCGACCAGACCCTCATCACCTACCCGGTGCCCGACGACATGCTGGATCTGCTGCGTCAGGTGCTGGCACCTGCAGGCATCACCCCCGCGCACCGCCGCACCACCGAGCTCACAGTCGCCATGCTGCAGTTGGTAGCCAGCGGCCGCGGTATCGCCACCCTGCCCCGCTGGGCAGTACAGGGCTACCTCGACCGCAACTACATCACCGCGCGGCCCGTGGGCCCTGCCGGGTTGACTGGTCGCTTGTACATGGCCAGCACCGCCGCCGACAGCGCACGCCCGTGGATGGCTGATTTCGTGCAGACCACGCGGGAGACTTGCTTCAAGAGCTTTCCAGGGATCGAGTTGCTGTAGCGGGTAATTGGCCTGCGCGGGATGCGTCAAGTCAGCATGAAAGCGCGGCAATAAATTTGAATCAAACGGGCCTGTAGCGCTTACATCATAAGCGCGAACAGCTATCGAATTGATAGTACTATGCACCCATGTGTGCAACGCGCAATGTCATCGGCCTGACGTTGCTCCCATCGCCTCAAAAACGTGCCGCGTTCATGGGCGCAAGAGCTGGCCCACACACCCGGCGTTTTCAATTGAGGTCACCAACACGCCGAGATTTCTTGTTCCAGAGAACAGTTCGCACGTGCCGGAAAGGTCTCTTGCAAATGCCGTTGCGCCAAACTTGCCATGGAGCAGTCGAGTTCTTGGCGAGCAGTCCAGTGGCAGGCGGTGCAGCATCGACCTCCAGACCTTCAGCGCGAAGCCACTTGGATCGGTTCTGCCACCGGCAAGGCAAGCAGCGGGGCGCCGTCTTTCGCTTGCGACAGTGGATAGCGCACTGGAAGCGCAATGGCGAGCTCGAATTCTGGAGCCGGAACGGGGCGCGAGAAATAGAACCCCTGGAACAGTGCGCAGCCGTGCCGGGCGAGGTAATCGACTTCTTCCAGCGTTTCCGCGCCCTCGGCCAACACCTTCAGCTGCAGGCCGCGCGAGAGTTCAATCAGCGCACGGCAGATGGCCTGGTTGTGCTGCACCCGATGCACGTCCGTGACGAACTCGCGGTCGATTTTGAGCTTGTCAAACGGCAGCTTGCGCAGGTAGCTCATGCTGGCGTATCCGGTGCCGAAATCGTCAATGGCAATGCTGACCCCGGCGTCACGCAGCGAGGTGAAGACGCGGCGCGTGTGGTCGTGATCCATCATCGCGGCAGTTTCCGTCAGCTCGATCTCGAGTTGATCAGGAGAGATGGCGTTGTGCTCAATCGCCTCAAGCACATGGCGCTTCAATTCCGGGTCCAAGAACTGGCGCGCAGACAAGTTGATGGCAACGCGCAAGCGGTCGCCCCGGCGGTCGTTCCACTCGCGCACCTGGGCGCAGGCCTGGCGCATCACCCACAGCCCGATCGGCTGGATCAAGCCTGACGCTTCCGCTGCAGCGATGAACTCGCCCGGTGGCACGAGGCCCCGCTCTGGGTGACGCCAGCGAATCAGGGCTTCACCGCCCACTGAGCGGCCCGCCACCACATCGACTACCGGTTGGTAATGCAATTCGAACTCGTCGTGGTCGATGGCACGGCGCAGTTCGTTCTCCAAGGTAAAACGGCGCAGAGACGCCTCGCGCGCTTGGGCCGAATGCATCCGCACCTGCAGCGGCTCCAGCGTCTGCGCTGCATGGCCAGCCGCAGCCAGGGCGCGGTCCATCAAATCTCCTACCGTCGTGCCGTCTGCTGGAAAAACGGCGACGCCCGCGTGCAACTCGGGTTGCACGGCGACGCCTGAAAGGGTCATCTCCTGTGCGCAGGCGCTCAGTACAGCGTGCACCCGGGCGGCAGCATCTATCCAAGGGGTAACGTCATCCTTGCGGGCACCCACCGTGCACGCAAATTCGAGCGGTGTGACATGGGCGAGATTCTCGCTAACCTCGGCACGCTCGCCTAAACGGCGCGCCATCAGGCGTGCCGCAGCTTCAGCCTCCCCTCGGTCGAGCGTGTCAGCCACGCGGCGCAGGTTCGAGAAGCGCAATGCCACCACGGCGAAGGCGTCACCGCGTGCGATGCGCGCCTCCAGTAGCTGCAGGAAACGCTTGTGGTTCGGCAGCCCCGTGACTTCGTTCACATGCTCGAGCACATTGAGGCGCGCGTCGAGGTGCTCGATGGTGTGCTGGGCATCCGCCATCAGCGTGCCCACCTCGTCATGCAGATGCGCCGGCAAAGGCTGCACTTCGCCAGTCTCGCGGTAGTGGCGCAGCGCCGCCGACGTCATCAACACCGGGCGCAGCAGCTGGCTCAAAACGAACAGCGTGAGGCCAGTGCCCAGCAGCGTAGCGGCCAGAGTGACACCCATGGTCCGCAAAAAGGTACTGAAATCGGATGACGACTGCAGCGCGAAATAACCGACGAGCGTGATCAGCGGGATGTGCGTCCCGATAAAAGCCATGACCATGATCTTGCCGCGGTAGTTAAGAAAGCGCAGCTTCGAAATGCGTTCGTAGAACCACAGAGAATGGCTAGGCTCAGGTTTCCTGGAAGACAAGGAGTCCATTTTCATCGGTGGGGCGGCGCTCAATTGGAGGTAGACAACGGGGTTATCGGCGATTCCGCC